>PMBQ01000042.1 GCA_003152955.1 Candidatus Bathyarchaeota archaeon | reverse complement strand
CGCACACTTTGCGGAGCGCAAAGAGCGGTTAGTCAGGAAATGGAAGAGAGAACGACTGCTGGAATGTCAGTCAGACGCTCGTTTCAAAAAGTATCGCTCGGAAGACAAGAAGATTGCGATACTTAACACGCAAACTGGAGGGAAAGCGTCAGATCATTGGCGACACAGACGTTCTATGGTGAAAACCACTTCGGAACTCTTCTTCGAGCAGTTTTGCATACAACACGGAATACGATGGAAGCCTATCGCCACTAAAGCAGCCGTCGGTGAAAAGACTCCAGACTACGCGATCTTCCCGAAGGACACAAAGGTGATTGCGGAGATCAAGCAGATTCAAGAGAATGCTACCGAGCGGCAGCAAAGAGAAAAACTTGCAGAGNNGTGGCGTTAAGGTCGGAGACCGTGCGAGAGACATCATCACGACTGCTGCTAAGCAACTGAGGCGAATGGCGAAGGGAAAGTGCCCGGCCATGATCGTGATCTACAACCCTTCGTTTCTTCTGAGTCACCACACAGAGCCTCACGCAATCAAGGCCGCAATGTATGGTTTTGACCAAATAGTCCTCGGCCTCGCCCCGATCCACATGCGAGGGAAGCCACGACTCATTGATCGAAAATCAGGGCCGGGACGGAAGATGGGCACTCAGTTCAACACAACAATCAGTGCAGTCGCGGTGATCGATGGTGAAGGGCTAACTATTTATCACAACGTGTTCGCGGCCATTCCCTTATCGGTTGAACTGTTCAGCGGGATCGCAGCGAAACAACTTACTCTAGGAGAGAAGCAACCGGGTGAGTTCGATACGTGGCAGAAGGTTGGTTAGCCCCCAACGATTCATAAGATGTGCTGTTCTATTCCTGTTGCCCACTGATTGCGTTCCTCCGCCAGTTGATCCCAGATCGTGTCCATATTCTTAATTGCTTCAGCGGATGCATACGGGTGCTCCAGGCCTTTGAACATTCCGAGAGGCGGCATCGGAACGACCTGTCGGGCAATTGCGATGAAAAGCAGCAGATCGGTAATTGCTCGCTCCACTCGAACGAACGCCCGCTGAACTTCGTCCACGTCAGACAACTTAATCCCGGAGAAAGCAAGCGTGCCGCGAGAGGCCTCAGTCGCAGGGTGAGCAAAGAATTTGTGACTCAAGAGAACAATCTTCTCAGCCGCACTGTTCATCAGCAGCTTCTTTAGCTTGGCAAATGTCTCTACCTTGATCAGGTCGTCGCGTTGGCGTGTACCTGGTAGGACTCCAGACAGCTTGTCGAACATTTCATGCCGCAAACGCGAACCCAAAAACTGTCCAAGACCCGGTGCTTGAATTCCCCACATCTGTACCTCCACACCCTGCGCCTGTGACTGCCATGCCTCTGAATCGTAGGGAAGCCCATCATGGCACACGTAGTTTTCGCGGGTGATAAGGTTTCGATGATCGGACATGTCCTCCAGCAGACGCCGCAGAGAAAACACGTCCTTGCGACCGTCCAGCAGTTTGCGAATAGCAAGCACCTGTGTCGCAACATAGCCTTGATCCAAGAAATGTGCCAGTAACCCACTTTGGGCAGAGAAGGTCACTTCCTGCCCAGCGCTGTGACGTGGTGACGCTAGAAGCCTGTATGCCATGTCCAAAAACATCATGGAGAACAGCTGTTGTTGGATTGTGTTAGGCTCGCCTTTCCGTAGCTCGTACCANNTACCGCTTGTCTCGATATTGTTCGAGCTTCTTGCGATCCACCACATCACACTGATCGATTGTGGTCTTGTAGCGAAATTCAGGACTTTCCGGTTCGTTAGGCATCGCAACTAAGAGAAACAAGGTAATCTTTTCTTAGATTAGCTATCGCTGTTAAGTGTAAACCAGTGTTGTTGCTTTTTTGCCTGAGAAGGAAATCCCATACTCCATTAAAATCAGAATGTGAAAGAACAAGGCTTCCAGACGTTTTTAAAGCAGATTGAGCCGTTTCGTGACTTGTGGCGCTCCGTCCGATTTGTGTGCTACGCAGGTAAGATTGGTAGTACATGGGTACTGCTTGGTGGACGGATGCAATTATCAGCAAAGGCACTGCCCTCGGAAACTCTGAGCAGGGAGGCGGACTTCGATACATTCGTGGTGTTTGTCTACGAGTTTTCGAGTCAGTCCCTTGAGAATGTCCTCCACGACATTGTTCAGACAGAGAACATCCACTTGAAGCTCAGCGAGGGACAAGTTTTGAACGACATTCGTCTTTCCGCTGAGACACAAAACAATCAGAGTAATCTCCAGTGGTACATCCCCGTAAAATTTGACCGGCAAGGTTTCAATTTCTTCGNNAGGAGCGGGCAAATGAGCACCTCCGAAGGGAGACTCACTTTGATGGTGTTGAAGCTCTGGTAAGGAAGCTCACACCAGCTCTGAAACTGGGCACTGTCGCGTATCCACAATTGCAGGTCGTAGCTCCCCTGCCCTTAGGGCTTGTCGATTGCAAGAATGGAGGCGTTAAGGCAACGATCCCCGCGACCGCTCAGGGCAGGGTCGTAACGCTAAAGACATTCTTTTATCCCGAACCTCAACAATCGGCGGTGCGTGCAATCAGTGCAACGGAGTATCTGAATAGGGATTCCGACGTGCATGTCGAGTGGAATCCTGAATGGCCTGAAAGCGCCACGCATGCGACTGTTCGTCTNNCCTTTTGGGGTACACACAGCGTTGACGCTCTGCCCATCAGCCGGTGGAAAGAGTCAGTTTCGATTTTGGGTGTTGTGGATGAGTACTTTGACTCTGAACGTGGTCGGCTACGGAGCGCTCTGGAGTATAGCGACAAGAAAAAGGGAGACGAGTTTGAGCACGGGGTTGTTCGCCTCCTCAACGTTCTTGGGATTCAGACCCTTTGGTACGGGAAGATGGAGGACAGAGCAGATGCGTTGGGTATTGTCGAGTCGGACAAGACAACTCTACTGTTGATTGAGTGCACGCGAGAGAAGCCGATGGTGAAGTTCTCAACGCTTGCCGAGCGAGCAGGTCATCTCAGGAGACTTCTTCCAGTCAAAGTAGATGTTTTGCCTGTTGTAGTCACAGCAGCCCACATAGTGTTGTCCGAGGCGGAATCAGCCGTTGAGTATGGCGTCGGGTTGATCGGCGCTGAAGAAATCGAGCACCTTCTAAAAATGATTTCAACGCCGGGTACAACAGCAACAAGTGTTGTTGACTACATCCGACCGCGTGAAACAGTTGAGGATCAAA
>PMBQ01000402.1 GCA_003152955.1 Candidatus Bathyarchaeota archaeon | reverse complement strand
CTGATGAGGTCCATGCTTTCGCGATACTTGAAGCACGAATCGTTTTTTGTCCTGTATATTCACCCCTTCGAGCTCTCACTCCAGTCGGACCCTGCCCTTCCGGCTGGTACGCCTTGGCCGACGCGCCTTCGCTTTTCTCTTGGACGAAATGAGGTGGCGCACCGCCTGCGTCAATTGATAGCTCTAGTTAAATTTCATGGTTTTGTTTTTTCGACGTTTTCAGAGGNNTATTTGAAGAAGTCTGTAATATTTCTCGAATGTCTTTTGCTTGCCGCTTCTTGAAACCGTCTTGCTATGAGTGAAACGAAAAGTATCACTTGTATCCACGCGGAATAGATCGTGGGTCAATATGGTGGAAGAATTCGTGCCCTTCAAACAACTCGATGTCGACTTGCCATAACAGTGTGTCTTGATCTACCAAGGTTGATGGTGGCTGTGCTAGTAGAAGTGACCTCTCGTGTAATCATGCTATGTTGGTCCGATCGGATAGGCCGGTAGTGTAGGATTTTCAGATTTTCCAGATTTCTAACCATGCGTTCCGGTGTCCCGGTCGTGGCGACTTGATCTTCACCTTTGAACAGCGCGGATCCACAGACCGCGACGGCGCCTTCTGCCTGCTGCGCGATAATACCGAATTCAATAAGAAAATGGACCCCATAGTTGAGAAATCTATGTTCACGAACAAAATACTATTGATTACAGGCGGCACCGGTACTTTCGGTAACGCTGTACTTCGTCGATTTCTGGAGACCAAAGTAAAAGAGATTCGGGTCTTCAGCCGTGACGAAAAGAAACAAGAAGATGTCCGCCTGCAATACAACAACCCCAAGATCAAATCCTATATCGGAGATGTGCGGTCCTACGACAGCATCGCCTCCGCGATGATTGACGTGGACTACGTGTTTCACGCAGCTGCTCTAAAACAGGTGCCATCGTGCGAGTTCTATCCGCTCGAAGCCCTTCGGACGAATGCGCTGGGTGCCGAGAATGTCCTGAGCGCCGCTCTTGCCGCACACGTGAAGCAGGTAATAGTTCTCAGCACTGACAAAGCAGTCTACCCTATAAATGCCATGGGCATTTCCAAAGCCATGATGGAGAAGCTCATGGTTGCCAAGTCGCGTATGGCAAACTCGCACGGAACCATCTTGTGCGGCACGAGATACGGCAATGTCATGGCCTCTCGGGGCTCGGTAATCCCCTTGTTTGTCCAACAGATCAAGCAGGGGAAGCCGCTTACTGTTACCGATGCGAATATGACCAGGTTCATGATGTCAATCGAAGAGGCGGTTGATCTCGTCGTGTATGCGTACCAGCATGCCCAGCCTGGGGACATTTTTGTGCGGAAAGCGCCGGCGGCAACCATCGGGACGCTTGCTGAGGCACTCAAACGGATATTTAGGTCTAAAAACCCCGTGAAAGTTATCGGCACCCGCCATGGAGAAAAGCTATACGAGACTCTCTTGACTAGGGAAGAGATGCTGAAAGCAGAGGACGTTGGCAGCTATTTCAGGGTAAAGGCGGATAACAGAGATCTGAACTATAGCCAATTCTTCAGCGAGGGGCAGGAGAAGCTGTCAACAGCCGAGGACTACAATTCACATAATGCTCACCGATTGAACGAAGACGAAATGGTTGCTCTTTTGTTGAAGCTCGACTACATCAAGTCTGAACTGGAATAAAACGCCGATGAGGACTGTTCTGGTCACGGGGGCGGAAGGCTTCATCGGGAAGAATCTCTGTGTCGCTTTGGAGAGGACCAATCATGTCCAAGTCTTGAAGTATGATCTGAATGCACGACCGGAGGGATTGGATACCTTCCTAGAGGAATCGGACGTCGTGGTGCACCTCGCAGGTGTCAACCGTCCAGAAGACCCCACTTACTTCACAACTGTGAACTTAGGTCTGACTCAGAGAATAGTTGATCTCCTTAAGGAGCAAGGCCGAAATCCGCTCATCATCTTTTCATCTTCCACCCAGGCGACTCTCGATAATCCATACGGCATCAGCAAGAGAAAGGCCGAGGAAACGCTGGCGGCGTTTTCCAGGGACCGACAAGTTCCTGTGCGTATCTTCCGGCTGCCCGGTGCCTTTGGCAAGTGGTGCAGGCCGAACTACAATTCCGTCGTTGCTACGTTTTGCCATAACATTGCGCAAGGCCTCGAAATCTCGATCACAGACCCTGCAAAGCAAGTCGAACTCGTCTATATCGATGATGTTGTGCGCGCATTTGCTACACTTATCATTTCATCGGACGTAGTAAGAGGCTTCGAATTTGAGACGGTATCGCCGATCTACTCGATAACCCTTGGGCGGCTTGCAGATTTAGTCAAGGGGTTCAAGGATTCCCGCAACACCCTCTTGGTCGCTGACGGCGCTGATCGCTTGACTCGGTCCCTTCACGCAACTTATCTGTCCTACCTTCCCGAGAACACGCTAGATTATTCTTTGCATTCAAAATCGGACACACGGGGTGCACTTGCAGAGCTTCTGAAATCTCGAAGCTTTGGTCAAATTTTCGTCTCACGAACACATCCAGGTGTTACCCGCGGCAACCA
Source organism: Candidatus Bathyarchaeota archaeon (assembly GCA_003152955.1). The sequence goes on along the minus strand of PMBQ01000402.1, from coordinate 397 downwards.
TTACCACGATTCCAAGATAGAGAAGTTCTGCGTTGTGGAAGGAGAAGCAATCATCAGGTTTAGGCACATCCTCGGCAAGGAGATTCTGGAATACCGCATCTCGGGCCGAGATTTCAAGGTTGTGGATATTCCCCCCGGCTACACTCATTCTATAGAGAATGTGGGGGAGACTGAAATGGTGGTGTTGTTCTGGTCGAATGAGATATTCGATCCAGAATTGCCGGACACATTTTTTTCGCAGGTCTGAAATGCCCAAAATGAAGGTCATGACCGTAGTTGGTACCCGTCCCGAGGTTATTAGGCTCTCTCGTGTCATAGCTGCCCTGGACCGGTATACTGAACACGTGTTGGTCCACACGGGCCAGAACCATGATTACGAGCTGAACGAGATCTTCTT
>PMBQ01000248.1 GCA_003152955.1 Candidatus Bathyarchaeota archaeon | reverse complement strand
TGATGCCTCGCATTCGGATGGATTCTCTGCCCCAGGAAAACGTGTATCGTAGGCGGGCTAATGCTATCTGGAGTTTTGCTTCGGTTGTCGCGCTTCGTTTCTCAAATACTTCAAGTATGAGGAGGTTCCTGTCGAGAACACGGACTTCAGCACCGAATTTCTTCTTGATTCTGAAGATTTGGCCCGCGGAAAGCTGTCGTGTGAATATTACGGCTTCGATTGATTCCTTGCGGAGAGTCTTCCCGATTTCATCGAGTTTTCCCTCACCCACGAAATATGAAGAATCGATTGTCCGTCTACGTTGCGTTACTTTACCGACAACTTCGTAGCCCACGGTCTTTGCGATATCGTCTACCTCGTTCATCCGAGGCTCAGCTCCAGGCGAAATGCATTCTACGAGAAGTGCTTTCAGATTTCGCACAACCCTAGAGAGAAGCTGCCCGTCACAAACCCATCCTTCACGAATGTATGTGCATGCTGACTATTAGGTGAGAAACCAACGGTCTTGGTCAAGGGTCTCCAGCGACAAAGATTGGGCTCATTTTGCATTCTACACGCTCTTTCTCACGGTCATTCAATGTGTGTCGTCCGGACAGACCTAGCGCCATGAAAGTGGTAAAGGAATAAGAAGAGGAGAGTGTGCTAGATTTCCACCAGGAAGAAATGATGACGCGCTCATCAATCTCTAAGGAAAAGAGACGCCTTAACCGAAGCATCAAGATTAGTGCAGAGATATACGAGCGACTGGTAAGTCTCCAGGGCTTTCTCCAGTTGAAGGAAAGGAGAAAACGAAGCATGGACGAGCTGATCGAATTCGTGCTCTCATTCGTCCCAGACATGGAAATTCAGGCAGACGAAAACTACTACGTAGTCAAGAGTAAACAATCAAAACGAGCAAACTAGTAACGTTGCACTCGAGAGTGTACGTCAATTTTCCCACACTCTTTCCACTTTGTAGAGATATCACGAGCACTTACTGCAAATTTCATCCCGACTTAACATCTATGACTCATGATACCCGCCTCATTGGAGGCTGAAAAGGAACGGTTAACGACCAACTCCAACACGGTAGAATAAGTGGTTCCTGTGCGAATTCTGCGGCGTCGGTTACGAAGACATCGAAACTGCAGAAAACTGTGAACAACTTTGTGGCACGGAAGAGTTTGCTTCTGCCGAGATTAGGAAACGAGCAGTTTACGTCCCCAGGACACAAGTTCTCCCAGTAAGCGAGCGGAGTTCACATCCTTGACTCAGTTTCCTGGAAAATGGTTCCAATCACGAACATCTTTCTCATCGATGTCTCTTTCAAACGTGCCTTCCATGTTATTCTTGCTCGATTTGGCTTTGTCCTGCATTTCGCGAATGTATTGAATCGCTTCGCTGAAAGACTGCGGCAGATATGTCGAACAAGTCGTTCCGACTCGCAGGACGTATCCTTTCCTAATCCCAATCAGAAACAGCGGGAGGGCAATCGATATTGGGGCTACCCAAATACTCGCCAGGATCTGCGACAGTTCCATCGTGGCGTTCGGGAATAACCAGGTTACAACGATGGTTATCCTAGAAGTCAACACTCTTGAAATTATCGGAAATACGTAGTGTTGGGTGAGCATTAGTAGTGATAGAATTGCACCCATTGTTAGAGTTCGCCAACCGTATCGTCGGACATGTTCTATCGAACTGATGCTCGAGTATGGAATCTCGAGAGTGCTTCTTGACAGTCGGCCCTGTTGGATGAATACTCTCTTAGTCGTCACCACTACCTTTCGAGTTACGTGTGACCAAGATCTGATGACAAGCTCTGGTTCTGAGATTGTGGCCCTGACTTCGGAGGGAAGTTGGGCTAGCCCGCTCTCCTTCTCGATCTCTTTAGTTAATGCTCCGTCCAATTCCTTGATCAGCTTTGTAAGGGCGAAGTCCTTCGCTTTCTCTCTGGCGTTGGCTGAGAGTCTTTGCCACGTTGAAGGGTTATCCACAAGTTCCTCCATTGCGCGAGCCGCACCCTCAACATCAGAAGCGCCTTTCACATGGACTCCTTCTTGGTTGTTCCGGACTATCCAAGACTGCCCGCCTACACCTGATTTTATGACCGGCACTCCCTGGAACATGAACTCAAGCTGAGATAGTCCGAGAGCTTCCATCCTACTTAGAAGGATGTTTAGGTAGGAGATCTTGATCAGCTGTACTTTTTCCTTCTCGCTGATTTCACCAAGATACGTGACGTTCGGCAGCGATTCTGCCTCTCGCCTCACAGCCTCAGCGTATTCTGAATCTCCTCTACCCGCAATGACGAATCGAATCTCCTTCCTATCTTTCAACTTCTCCGCAACTTCTAGTATAGCCTTAGGGTTTTTTCGCTCCTCGATCGTTCCAATATAGGCAACCACCTTTGCATCTGGGGCGAAGTTCAGTCGTTGTGAGAGGTCCGCAGGATTAGATGCCGCAAATCTCACAAAAGAATTATCGTCAACGCCACCTGGGAAGAGAAAGCACTTTTCTTGCGACGCACCCATCTTTATTTTTGACTTCTCCTCATCCGGGCTCACGACGAGGATCAGATTGGCGACACGAAGTATTGCTTTCAGCGAAAGCCCATTCCACGCCATCCTAAATGAACGTTCAACAAGAGAATAACTTCGAGGAGAAGGTTCTTGAAAGTGGGACATATGGCAGAAGATTAGCGGATCTCGATATCCGCCTAATGCTCGGATATTGCGTCTCCATTCGACGAATTTTGCGACATCTTCGGGCCCGTTCCACAGAGTGCTGTGAGTGATCAGGACATTGAGCTGAAAATCGTTCGTAATCTGCTCCAGCGTATGGATTTCGTCCTTGAGGACGATGCGGCGGGGAGGCCATCTTGAGGTAAGACTATCTACTCGAATGATAGGGATATCCAGTTCACCATCGTTTACTAATACGTAGCCTC
>PMBQ01000347.1 GCA_003152955.1 Candidatus Bathyarchaeota archaeon | reverse complement strand
CAATTTATACCCGTGGGCAGTATATAAGGCGTGTGTTCTTACGCTGTCAACGAGAATCACCAGTTGTCGTCAACTGCTCTCGATCAGACCGCTCTTCAAGAAGTTTACCGTGAAAGCGGCCGCTACATTTGCTGCATACTCTTGCCATTCATCCGACTTACGCTCGTCGGCCATGTCGCAGATGCCACGAATGACCAGTGCTCCCCGAATTTGAGGTCTATCAAACACTGCTGCGAAGACCCCTTCTGCTTCCGTCTCAACTGCGAGCAACTTGGGCCAGTGAGCAAGTAACTGATTGCGGAATTCAGTTGAAGCAACGATCTTATTGCCAGATGCAATCGGGCCTACAAATTTCTTTGGCGTCGTACGGGCAGCATTTGTTGGTCGTGTGATGTTGACCTGCTGTGTCCATGCTTTGTCCCAGAAATTGTGTATGCGCTCACGAAGGAATGCACTGGTCGGGTAAACATGATCACGGGGCCTTAAACCATCCGCAGTGACTTTGCCATAATCGTAACCCACCACCTGATCAGCAATCACAACATCACCCAGGTCGAGATCGTCCTGAGGAATGCCACCAGCAATACCGACCATTAAGACAAAGCGTGGATTCCATTGCGTTAAGGTGTCGGTTGTAGCATTTGCAGCTGGAACATTTCCTATGCTTGGCAATATAGCCACGACTACACGGTAGCGCTGATTACTGCCTTGAATTGTGCCGTAATGATAGGTGCGAATGCTTTCTTTTTCAAATTGCTTGATGATATGATTTTCCAGGCGTGCAACAATGGCCGTAGCTTCTATTTCAAGTGCAGTAATAATAGCAAAGTCCACTGGCTCTTGTGATTCCACTTGTTGTTGCAATCTTTCGATCTCATTCAGGTCACGATCCCGCCTGGACGCCTGTGCCTCCATGCGCGCGGAATAGAGTGTTTGGCGAGCAGAATCCACTTGACGCAGTTTAATCTGAAGCTTGGCCCGCTCAATATTTACTCGCACCATTTTGCCATTAGATTTTGCCTTCTTGAATTTGGCGTTAGACTCATTGAGGTAGTCCAAAGCCTCTAACGGCTGATTTTTCGTTATCGCGAGCATTGCGTACACTCTCTGAACTTCACCCATGACATCACTAGAATCTAGATGAGATACTATCTCACTCTCTAGCAAAGCCGCTGCACGTAGTTCAGTGTCGGCCAGATCGATCTTACCAATTATTAAGTTGCACTCTGCGCGAACTCGGTGAGCTTGATAACGATATAACTTCGACTCTAGCTGATTCTGCCCATATTCACGGGCGATTCCTTCTCCTTCGCTCGTCTTCGCAATAGAATCCCAAGCGTTCTTGTCTCGATCACTGCCATAAGTTGAAGCCGCCAAATCCTTGAGTGCTTCTGCCCATGCAACGTAGGCTCGAAGCCGAGTGATGAAATCCCCCGAACGACTAGATTCGGCAAGGCATTTTTGGGTGCTATCTAGCGCTTCATTGGGTAGGCCGGCGTCCAAATATGCGACTGCCAGATTTAGGTACGCAATCGGAACTCTGTCAGGCTTGGCCTTATATGTTGTAGCAGGGTCATGTTTTTCATAATAATCAATTGTCTTCTGGTAGTCGCCCAGTTTAAGAAAGTAAAACTGAAAGTTAAACTCGAGATCAGATAAACCGCCTTCATCTTGGGCAGACTTATAAGCTTCTATTGCAAGGCGATAAAGCCTTAGGAAATCCTGTTCCTGATCCGAGTCAGCAGCAATAATAGCTAGCAAGTTGTAGGCGTTACCAATATCCGTTTGAGCGTCGCTATGCTCTATAAGCAATTCTTTATCGAGTATATCGATAACTTTTTGTGCCATTTGCTGTATTTCATTAAGTGGCCTTTCTTCATACATCGAGCAATAAGCCTGCTCGAGGTACAGTCGCGCATGCTCAATCTTGATCATCGAAGTGACAGGTGAGGTTGACTCGATGGCATTAAGCCCGCGTAAACACCAAGTGCGCGCCTGTTCCCATCTGTCAGCCCAGCGGTGACACGCTGTAATCTTTCGACACAAGCGTGCGATTACCACTGATTCTGCCTTTGTCCGTTCGGCGCTTGCCTGCGCCAATAAATAAAGATCGAAAGCTTTCTCTCTGCGCTCAGCTAATTCGAGGTCGCCAGAATAGGACGTGCTAAGCAACTGATCGCCTTCAGATTCCAGCCTGAGCCATTCAACCATGGTGTTTAACTGCTTAGGTGTGTCTCCGACATTATCTGAGTAGGGGCCGGACCCACCAGGAATGCCAGACAGAGCCGCCAATTGTTGCTTTAAGTCAACAATCCTATCAAGTAAATCGCGTTCTTGTTTGATGAGCTGAAGTGGTATATCAGTGTTAAGTACATATTCCTCCTTGCGTTCTTGTATGAGGCGCAAGTTTTTTTGCGCCTCTATGAGCTGACGTTGAATGGATGGTTCAGGAGGTACTGTGGCGTTGTCCATTGCTCTCCTCTGATACAGGTAAAATAGCCACTATCACTTTTTCAATCAATGCTTCAGGACCAAAGGTATGAAAACCTTGGGCTTCAAGTCTCCCGGACCCGGATGGTTACCGCGATAAGGCAGCGTGCCTGACTGAGGAAAATATCCTATAAATGCAAAAACAAAATCATCCCAGTGCGTATCAGCGGCTAGGTCAATCTGAATGGGAAGGTAAAAACTTAGATCGAAATCAAGCTTGCCGATAGGAAGATAAATTGATAGGCCAGTGCTTCTATTCAGATCTAGATACTCGTTGGTGGGCCAAGCGATGTTGCTTTGATGTCGCTCATGAATTACTAAAGGCGTTTGTGGATCATTTAGCTTATTTAATAGCTTGTTTGCGGCTGTAGCTACGGTTGTGCCGGGCATCCGATTGGCTAACTCTGTAGCAAAGCTCGCTAGATCAACATACCCTTCTGTATCCTCAATTTTGAAGTCAAAGTTGTAATCCATCTTCTGTGCCGATCGAAATGCTTGACTGATAACTTCTTTGGAAGTAGGCAAGCTGCCAATAAGCGCTTGGGATAGACCGTCCACAAGAGTTGAAACAGGTTCTACCTGTGATAAGTCGATTGCTGACATTGTACGAGGGTAGCCGAGTAGAGAGTCGTAATAGTTATCGACAATTGACACAGCCAGCTCTCTCGGCGATGTCGTTGAGTCAATTGAATTCAAATAGGTGTCGTAAGGGAAACTTGTCCAGGTTTCATTCTCAGATGCAACTAGATAGATTGCGCCATTACGGATTTGGTACGCTTCTTCCAACATAGCCATTAGACAGGCATCATAGTATACAACGTCGATAGGACCGCCCGCAGCTGTTATCTGATTGAAAACGGTTTTCATATCCTTGCTAGAAAGATAATGGAAGTCATTGGTGTCATCCCAACTGAAGCCGCTTCCCCCGAATGCCCACCGACCCAACGCTTGGGTAAGATACAACTCGGGCGACCAGCCTCCACCGTGATCTACAATAGCCAGAAAATAATGGTCTGCTGGCTGTCGTGCCCGAGACCGATTTACAAAGTCGATCAAGGTGTTTGGATCCCCCATGTCGAGCTCGCCCCAATTCCAGTAATTCACACCTTCTACATAGCTGTGGCCGTGAGGTTGAACAAGATACTCTCTCGTGTCGCCCTTGTCCGGTCCATCCCATAAGGCAAATATCTTAACGTTAGGATTAGACGCAGCTAATTCCAGCCGGTTGAAAGCTTCGGCCATATAACGTTCAAGATTGTTATCGCCGTTTAGATAAACCATGACGGTCCAAGTTTGAGAAACAGAAGGTGTTGGGGTGATCGTTGGTGTTATGGGAGCGGATATCTGGGTTTTCCATACGCCAGATGTCGTGGCAGCCAGCAGTGTTTGATCGGGCAATATCTCCAAGTCTTTGGTGCTATCATTCAAACTGTCTGCCCCCAACTTAGACCAGAAACTACCTCCATCATTGCTTTGATACACGCCGTTGTCCATACCAACATAGACTTGGTTTGAGTTTACCGGATTTACAATGGTAGACAAAGAACAAGATGTGTTAAGCCCGTTAGTACTTTGTCCCCATGTTCCGCCTCCATCCTCGCTCTTAAACACATAGGCGCACCAAGTAGCAGCATAGAGGACATTCGGATTGTTTGGATCGACAGTTACTGCGTAAATATCTTTTGTCGTTAAACCTGAATTTGACGGAATCCAGGAGATTGGTGAAAGAGCAGTTCGATAGATTCCCTCTGAAGTAGCTGCAAACATCGTGACCGAATACCCTATCTGTTGAACAGATAATGCGCGTATCTGAAAAGTAGTTGTTGGAAGGCCAGTGTTTTGTGGTGTCCAGGTGTTGCCCAGGTCTGTACTAATTAGAATTCCCATGTCGTCTGGTTTATCAGGTGATGCTGTGCCGATCATCAGAGTTCCTGAGACCGCAGCGATTGCTCTTATCTCAGTCTGGGTAAGCGAATTGGTTACCGTAACCCACGTATTAGAATTGAGACGGAGCAGGC
>PMBQ01000336.1 GCA_003152955.1 Candidatus Bathyarchaeota archaeon | reverse complement strand
CGTTCTCAGAAAGTTGATCTGATTTCAGATTGTTCTTGAGTTCCTCTAGACGAGCAGATACCTGTGTCTTGCTTGGGGGGTCTACTTTTGCTCTGGTTAGATGAAAAGCTAAGGGGCTCAAGTCTGAACCAATCCCTTTGCGCCCATTTAGGCAGGCTTCTAGGGGGATGGTGCCTGAACCTGAAAATTGGTCTAGAATGATTTCTCCTCTTTCAGTGAAGTATGTCACTAGAATGTGTGCAATAGAGGGCTTGATCTTGCTAGGGTACGAGCAGAGCGAGTGAAGATGATGCCCCCAGTTGCGCCTCTTGAACTCTCCGTGTTTGTAAGGGAGTTCTCCAAAGCGGGTGATCTTTTGCGGCAGGTAGTCGCCGATCTCGACTAGTTTTTGCTGTGCGCTGTCTTAACTGCCCACTGGCTATTTTCCCTTCTGGAAATTTAGAATGTACTGATGATGAATGTTCGGTACATAGGCGTTCGGGTAGCCATAGGGATAGAGGCTCTTAGAGTTCTGAACCAGAATTGTGATGCCTTTCAAGGCGAAGCCAATATTCTCCTCCATTAGTTTAACAACATCAGCGTGGTACGCTGTGTACGTAGAATTGTGGCGAAAATCGCTAACGATTATTGACGCATAACTTTTCGGTTTCAGTATCCTAAAGCATTCGCTAAAACAAATTTCCAGTTGTTCCAAGAATAGTGGATAATCTGCAATGTTTCCGAGGTCACGGGGATCGTTGCTGTATTTCGTTGCGAATCCAGTATCCAGCCGCTCTCTTTTCGTCTTATGGTCTGCGCGTTTGCTCAGAATCTTCCAGTACGGTGGGCTGGTAACCAGGTAATTAGCAGATTCAGACGCGAGTTTCTTGAGTTCGATTCTAGAATCTCCCACTATGATCGTCTGATTGTCTGGGCGAGATGGAAGTTCCTCTCGTAATCTCCGTTCTCCTAGTTCGGCCCAACGCTCAACCAGTTCTATACCTATCCCTCTTCGTTTCGATAGAGCACAAGCCTTCAAAGTGGACATTACGCCAGCATAGGGGGCGATCACTAAATCCCCAGCTTTCGTGAAGAACATCACAAGACGCATTACGTCTTGAAATGAGAATGGCGCTGGGTGTTGGCGTTCGATTTGCGCATGAGGATGGTTCTTTCCTAGACCCTTTTGGAACCAGACGCTTGTTGTCTCTTTGATCCACTCCGTTCCTGTCAGGTCGTTTAAGCTGTTCCTCATGATTCGCCGCTTCTTTTGCGGCTGAGGTGATGAGATGCTTGCGCTAGTCTCCATCAACGTAAGTGATCTCGACCTCTTCGAATGTCCCAACGACGCAGTGTCGCCAATGAGGGCGGTCGGTTTTCTCACAACGATTCCGACCGTGCTGGCTCTACTACAACGACAAGTTTTCCATCTTCGGCTTTGATTTGCCAGCGAAGTTTGTCGCCTTCCCTGAGCTTGAGCTGTCTAACAATGCCGATGGGAACGGTTGTTCGCAACGATTTGCTACTCGTCGTCNNAACCGTCATTATCCATTCAATTACCTACAACTAGGTAAGTTATATATAGTATTACCTATAAAGTTACCAATATATTTATAAAATAGGTAAGCACATAGGTAACATTGTTGGTAAACAACATGGTCGAAACTCGCGAAGAACGGGGAAGAATGATTGCTGAAAAATCTAATCAAATCGTCAGACTTGAAGATCGTTTCTACAAGGTTGCCTCTCAATCAAGCGAAGTGATGTATGACGTTATCAAGAGGAAAGAGAGGAGAGGTTGGCTGTGTACTTGCCCTGACTTCCAATATCGGAATGTTCAATGCAAGCACATTTGGGCGGTTCAGCTAAGCCAAGCCGTTAGGAAAGTTGTCGAAGCACGAGTTATCGAACCCATAACAGGTATCGAGACCTGTATCTACTGCAAGGGCAAGATCAAGCGAGATGGGTTACGACAAAACAAGTATGGCAATATTCAGAAGTTCAGATGCCTCGAATGTGGGCGATACTTCACAATCAACTTTGGTTTCGAGCGGATGAAGCATAATCCGCAGGGGATTACGACCGCGATGCAGTTGTACTTCTCCGGCGAATCTTTGAGGAATACGGCCAGATCGCTAAAGCTGCTTGGCGTTCAAGTTTCGCACCAGACCATCTACAACTGGATAGAGAAATACACGGCTCTAATGGGGAAGTATGTCGAGAAGATTACGCCACAGGTTAGCGACACTTGGGCTACTGACGAATTGTATCTGAAGGTCAAGGGGAACATGAAGTATCTTTACGCGATGATGGATGAGCAAACGAGATTCTGGATAGCTCAAGAGGTCGCTGATACGAAGTACACGGCGGATGTTCGCCCACTATTCCAGCTAGCTAAAGCGATTGCAGGAAAGCAACCTAAGACCCTTGTATCTGATGGAGCAATGAACTTCCATGTGGCATACAAGAGCGAGTTTCGCACCGCTAGACTTGAGAACAGAACGGAGCACATACGACACATCCGACTGCAAGGCGACTATAACAATAACAAAATGGAGCGCATGAACGGAGAGATCAGGGATAGGGAGCGAGTAATGAGGGGTCTAGAGANNAGAACAAGAACACGCCGATACTGAAAGGGATTCAACTCTACCACAACTACATACGGCCACACATGGCACTTAACGGGGCTACGCCAGCGGAGAGGGCGGGAATCCAGATTAAGGGCAAGGATAAGTGGTTAACGTTGATACAAAATGCCAGCAAGCAAAACCCTTAGCCTAATCAAAACTGTTTACGATTTTCTTCTAATGATGGTGGGCGGAGCTATTGGTGCGTTAATAGCACTGTATTACCAACAGGTTATTGGGCCGATTAATTCCCCGATAACCCTTAGCCTTACTATCGCGGTTATCGCATTGACAATTGTGCCTCTCCTCTTCTACATACGTTGGATAATAGACCGAACGGGCGAATGATTGATACAGCAGACGGTTTTTGACAGCGACAAGAAATCATGCTAGCAGTCGAAGACTTTACGTTACCTTACGTAACAATATTTATATGAAAGTGTTACTAAAGGTAACAAACTAATATTGAGCGAGGTGAAATTAGTAAATGTCATCTGACGACGAATTCTTCCCAGACTGGCTTAGGTCACGTAGAGGACGAAGAAGCGGTGCTCCTTTCGGCTTCATGGACAAATGGTTCGGCGACTTCGACGAAGTGTTCGAGCGTATGTTCCAAGACATGGCCAGAGATATGCCCAAAGACATGATGCAAGAGAAGAAACTGCCCGACGGATCCACTATGCGTCAATTCGGACCGTTCGTTTACGGCTACTCGATGTCCGTGGGTCCAGACGGAAAGCCTATCATCCAAGAGTTCGGCAACGTCAAACCCTCCAAGCGTCCAGGTATGTTCGGCTTTGAACAACCGGCACTTGAACCAACCGTTTCACGAGAACCACTGGCGGACGTCATCAATGAACCCGAACAAGTGCGAGTACTTGTAGAACTGCCCGGCGTAGAGAAATCCGATATCAAGACTACAATAACTGAAGACACACTAACCATCAAAGTCGAAGCAGCAGCACGCAAGTACTACAAAGAAGTACAACTCCCCACCGGCGTCGACCCGGATAGCTCAAAGGCAAACTATAACAACGGCGTCTTGGAAATCGTCCTCCGCAAACTCAAGCCAAGACCTCGAGGCAGAGAAATCAAGATAGATTAGATCTTGGAAAGCTGCCTCCCTTTTTATTTTTTTTAACTCAAATTTCCGTGAACTAGTTACCTATACAAATCCGAGAGAATACTGCAAAGTTTCTTCGTGTTCGTCTCAGCTTTCATTTCATGAGAAATAGCATATCTCATAAGTCAATTGTTTCGGAAAAAGTGAGACGGATGAAGCGCCGGGCCCGGTCTATAGCTTGGTTAGTTGTTTCTTGATCTCTTCATAGTCTGGCTCTTTGCCCGGATCCTCGGAGATCCACTTGTAGCGCACTATGCCCTTATTGTCTAGTAAGAAGATTGATCTTTTGGCTGCGATGTATCCTTTCAGTCCTGCGAAATCTTCGTGAAATACACCATACTTCTTGACTGTCTCTCTGGTGTAGTCGCTTAGAAGCGGGAATTGTAGCTTGTTGGCTTCCGCGAAGGCTTTGTTCGAAAATGGATCGTTCACACTTATCCCAACCACCTGTGCGCCTAAACCCGTCAGCGCCTGCATGGAGTCCCGGAACGAACACATCTCCTTGGTGCAAACACCCGTGAACGCTCCTGGAAAGAAGGCTAAGATCGTCTTCTTGCCTAAGAAATCTTTCAGCGACCGTAGAGCCTTGTTGTGATCTGGCAGCTGAAAGTCAGGAGGTTTCTGTCCAACTTCAACAGGCACGATTGAGACACCTAATGCAAGCCACATCATGCNNCTGCGGATACGGTGCAGCTTTCGCGGGCAAATCAGGGAGGCGTGGTTTCTCCAGGTGCGGGAATTCCCTTGAAGTTTTTGTCGATCTTGGAAACGAGGCTCCAAGGAAGAGCTAGGGGATTCTGAATCGTTCCTGTTACCTGCACGTTCTTCGCTGACAATGTGTCTATCAAAACTTCGAGTCCACCGCAGATCGCATATAAGTAGTCCTTGTGGGAACCCGAGGCAATTGCCTCCAAATTGACGAATCGAACCGCCTGCGGCTTCGACTTATCGATCTCATCAAGCAAGCCCTTGATGAACTTCTTCTCGATAGAATCAAACACCTGCCCAGGCAGCATGTGATGGAGCTGGGAAGTGGGAAGATATGCTTCCAGATTATACGGTTCCAGCAGCTTGTTCACCACGTTTCCATCTATCACATATTCAGGTGATTCTGACAATCTCAGACAAGCTCCGCTTGACAGCGAAACCTTTGGTCACAAGCGTTCGTTATAGCTATTTTCTAAAATAACCCGAGCCCCACCACATGCATCACAGGAGCACGGTCATGAGATTTCTAGTTAGGCTCGCGAATCGAAGTGGGGCCTCAGCTGCTGACAGAAAGCAATTGGCCAAGACTGCCTATGAAACAGTCCGGAGCTTTGGCGCCGATGTTGGAAATCTCCGAGTGAGTAACGCGGCTGTCGAGTTCGACCTCTTACTTGATTCAGAAACCAAACTGGGAGACTCGTTGAAAGCGATTGAGGGCAAAATAGGCCCTCTGCTTACTCTTAGGAAACTCGACGTTCAAAGCCCGCCAATCGAGAAGGCCGAAGCCATCAGATCAGGACTAGGCCTATTCGACGAAGAGCGGTACTGGGAAAGTCATGAGGCGCTCGAGTCAGCATGGAAGGAGGCCGAGGGTGACGAGAAGGAGATCTTGCAAGGTCTAATTCTCATAGCCGCATCCCTAGTTCACTGGCAGAAGAACGAGAAGCAGGTCACATTATCGGTAATGAAGCGGGCCCGCGACAAATTGGGGCGTCATCAGACTGAATATTCCGGCATAGACATTGTTGCTTTGACGAATAGGCTCGACGGGATTCTCAGTGCAAATATACCCGAATTCTTCAAGCTAACAGCGGTGAATAAGGACCTCTAGGCTCCTGCCTCGCCAGCTTATAGAAGCTCGAATGCACGATAGAGGCCGCAGACAGTCTTAGCGTCATGAATCTCTCCTCTGCGAACCTTTTCAATTGCATTCGCAATCGGCATCACTTCTACCTCGATGTGCTCGTCTTCCTCGGTCTTCATTCTCGATCGTTCCAGCTTCCGCGCCAAGTAGAAGTGAATTCTCTCAGTGCTATATCCAGGTGCAACAAAACACTCAAGAATCTTGTCGAGCTCATTGCATCTGTATCCCGTTTCCTCCTCTAGTTCGCGCCGGGCGCAAATTTCTGGATCTTCACCCTGCTCTAAGGTTCCTGCCGGAATCTCCAATAGATCCGCCGAAGCGGCGTATCGAAACTGGCGCACAAGAATGACTTTGTCTTCGAGAAGTGGAACGATCGCCGCAGCCCCACGGTGCTCGACAACTTCCCGAATCGCAGATGTACCGTTCGCAAACGCAACTTGATCCACGCGCAAATTCAGAATCCTACCTTTGTACACGGAATCCGACTTAGTGCAGTGTTCCATTTTCAACATGCCCAGGTTGTCATTCCTGTCCTCATATGAGAAATTTGTGACTTGACATCCATCATACCTTCCAAGAGCGCCGTTTGATACGCTTTTTATGGAAAGCAGCCTACAGCTACGTTAACAAGGATGAGTTGGAAGATGACCCACAAGCTGATTCCGGACACTTCGATAATCATCGACGGCAATGTNNTGTCATCCCGTACGCAGTGCTTGATGAGCTTCAAGCTCAAGCCTCGAAGGGTCGCGCGCCAGGCTTCGTGGGGCTCGGCGAGATCAAGAAGTTGAGAGAACTCTGCGAGAAGAAAGGCATCAAACTGACCTTCCTAGGCGCAAGGCCTGGACTGGATGATATCAAGCTGGCGAGAAGTGGACGACTCGACGCGCTCATCACAGATGTTGCGAAAACGGAAAATGGAATTCTTCTCACAGCAGACTATGTTCAAGCTTTGGTAGCGGAAGCATCAGGGGTCCAAGTGAAGCATATACCCGGCGAGGTCAGAACCACAGACCTCACGTTCGAGAAGTTCTTGACTCCAGACACGTCAAGCATCCACATGAAGGAAGGAACAAGGCCTCTCGCCAAAAGAGGGAAACCAGGCAAGTTCGAACTAGTCCAAGTCAGCGAAACCATAAGCACACCCGAAGAGATTGAGCAAATCATACGCGAGATAACGGAAGCTGCGAGAGTTAGTCGTGAAGGTTTTGTTGAAATAAACAGATCAGGCGCTCTCGTAATTCAATTAGGACGTTTTCGTGTTGCGATAACTAGACCGCCATTCTCGGACGGTCTTGAGGTCACGATAGTTCGACCGGTCGTGAGTTTCACTCTACAGGATTACGCACTTTCAGACAAACTCATGGAGAGACTAACCACTCGCGCCGAGGGCATCCTAATAGCAGGACCACCGGGATCAGGAAAAACTACGTTTGCCTCTTCTCTCGCTGAATTCTATCTCAAGCAGAACAAGGTCGTCAAGACACTCGAGTCTCCCAGAGACCTTCAAGTGGGGCCCGAGATAACGCAATACGGCCCATTGGAAGGAGATTTCGAAAAGACAGCGGAAATTCTACTCCTAGTCAGACCAGACTACACAGTCTTCGACGAAGTTAGAAAGAGCAAGGACTTCGTGATATTCGCTGACATGCGCTTGGCTGGCGTGGGGATGATTGGTGTCGTTCACGCGAGCGAAGCCATCGGCGCCATACAGCGATTCATTGGCCGCGTAGAGCTCGGGATGATTCCTCACGTAATCGACACCATAATT
>PMBQ01000286.1 GCA_003152955.1 Candidatus Bathyarchaeota archaeon | reverse complement strand
GCTTGCGTCAGGCATTGCTATTCGGAGGTTCGTCCGTCGAAATGCTCCTTACTCGCCATTGCTTCAATCTTGGTACGGCGGACTACACCGTCCTGGTGCTCGGGTGGAGAGTAGATCGTGTAGAGTTTAAGGTTCACGCTCTCGGAGGTATTGATCACGTTATGCTTGGCGCCCGCAGGGACGATGACTCCGTTCCCGTTCCTGACGAGGTGTTCCACGCCGTCAATAATCACCTTCCCTTCTCCTGATTCAAATCGAAAGAATTGATCTACATCCTCGTGCGTTTCTTCACCTATTTCTTCTCTAGGCTTAAGGCTCATGAGTACTAGCTGGCTATGCTTCCCCGTGTACAGCACACGCCGGAAATCCGCATTCTTCTCGGTCTCTTGCTCAAGATTGGTTACGTATCCTTTCATCTTTCCCACACTCATTCATATGCACTCCGCCTTCATCAATCTATCGTGTACGATTACGCCTGACCGAATTATGTTGACTTTGATTCAGGCTTTCAATCGCCCCATATGCAGTTGCGCAGCCCGAAGTAATTACGCATTTCGCGGGCTGATTGTTGGTCCTCGCAAATAATTGAAAAGGGAAGCATTTTCGAGTCCCGAGTACGTATCGAACACTCCAGGATCCTGAAACAGGGATTCCGCACAAGGAAACGCGGCCGTATACCCGTGACACTAACTATTTCATGACACTCGTATTCGAGATGAGCTGACCCGACGCTTGAACTCGCTTTGGATCTTTCTGCTGCTCGTAAATGCTGCTAGTCTCGCCCCGATGGGATTTGATAAGCTAAGTGCAGAGGCAAAGTCTGAGCGAGTGCCGGAATGGTGGTTCTTCTTGATCTCTGTGGCGGGGGGCTTCCTGGGGGTTGTGCTCGGGATCTTCGTTTTCCATCATAAGGTCAGCAAACGGAGCTTTCAACTCAAGATAGGGTAGCTGCGATTCTTGCGATTGTGATTCTGTTCTTTCTGGCTTGGGGAAGATGATCGTACCTTCTCGAACTGCTGGATTCAGAAGTAGCTGCTTTGATGCGCTAATATTGGTCGCGGTGGAGGCCCGACCAGCGCTAATATTCGCTAATATCACGAATTCTATCCGCCTCATCTATTCGTTAATATCGCGAATAGTCCGCGGACAACTGTTGTCGCAACCGCTTTCGTCGCGGGGGATTTGAGTATCTGCTCCATGGTACTTGGTGGAGCTCTGGTCGCCCGCGCTGCGGGCTGTGCTTTTAGTTTTTCTTGGGCTGGAGCCCGCACCATGCGACTTGCCAGCATTTCCCGTGCACTGTCTCGGTCGATTTCTTGCGCATATTCCTTGACCTGCTGGGAAGATGAGATGAACTGTACGAATTCAGTGTCAGTAAGTGGGCCCATGCGTGTGGCGGGGGGTATTAGCCTCGTCGCGAATGGTGGCGTTGGTACACCGTTCGGTGATAGCACAGTAACAAGTGCCTCTCCAATTCCCAGCGTGGTGAGTGTCTGCTCAATGTCGTAGAATGGCGTCTTGGGGAACGTGTTTGCGGCGGCTTTCAGCGCCTTATCATCGTCAGGTGTGAAAGCTCTGAGGGCGTGCTCTACACGATGACCTAGCTGCCCTAGGATGTTAGGCGGTACATCTTTGGGGTTCTGTGTGACGAAGAAGATTCCCACTCCCTTGGATCTGATGAGCCTCACCACTTGCTCAATTTCATCTAGGAGTGCTTTGCTCGCGTTATCAAACAGCAAATGTGCTTCGTCGAAGAAGAAGACCAGTTTCGGTTTGTCAAGATCACCTACCTCGGGCAGGTCGTGGTATAATTTAGCGAGCATCCACAACATGAAGGTGGAGAACAATGCGGGTCTGTCTTGCACGTCTAGGAGTTCGAGGATGCTTACTAACCCTCGTCCATTTCGTTGCTGAATCAAATCTGCAAGATTGAATTCTGGTTCTCCAAAGAAAGCTTGGGCCCCTTGCTGCTCTAGCTGAACCATGTCTCGAAGCAGGACCCCGACAGTTGTGGTCGACAGGCCACCATAATCCTTGAGATCGGCTTGGCCTTCTCCGGTCAAATATTGAAGTACGGCACGGAGGTCGGAAAAATCAAGTAGCGGCAGCTGTCTGTCATCGCAGTATTTGAAAACTAAACTGAGTACACTCGCTTGGGTGTCGTTCAATCCTAGGACTTTAGAGAGGAGGAGTGGGCCAAAGGATGATACGGTAGCACGGAGTTGTGCGCCTCGTGCGCCAGTCAAGCTGAGATATTCAACCGGACATGCTGTTGCTGTCCATCGGTAACCCGTTTCTTTGGCACGTTGAGCGATCCGATCATTCTGGTCTCCTTGGACCGCCAAGCCGGATAAGTCTCCTTTGAGGTCGGCAAGGAATACTGGAACCCCTGCCGCTGAGAGTTGCTCGGTCATCAACTGGAGTGTTTTGGTCTTGCCTGTTCCTGTAGCTCCGGCGATCAATCCGTGCCTATTCATCATACTGAGTGGCACATTGATTATCGGTTCAGGATCGCAAGCTTGACCATATACGACTGCGCCAAGAGTCACGACTTGAGTTTGAGAAGGAAACGCCTGCTTAGCGGCTGCGACAATTTTCTTATCAACCGCGCTCATTTCATTTCACGACACGGCACCCCTTCATTCTGTAACTCTAATAGTTTTAATGGCGTATGTTATCGCAATTGTTAAGACCATTCTCTATCCCAGTAGGTTCGAATCTTATGGCCCAATCAACGGTAGACTTAGCTAACCTCTTCGGCATTGCTATGAACGCGGTTACCAGCAATCGAGATCAACTCAACACCATGGATGAAACTAACCATCCAGACCATGGAGACAACGTGGCGCACAACCTGGGCATCGTCAAATCCGCATTGGAGTCTCAGCAATCCCAGAATCCATCCGACGCACTCCGCCTTGCAGCTCAACAGTTGAGTGAGCAAGGACGTGGCAGCACCGCTCCGCAATACTCACAAGGCCTTCAGCAAGCCGCAAACCACTTCCAAGGACAACAGAGTCTGAGCAACGATGACATGGGACTATTATTGCACAGTATGCTGGGAACACCTGCGGGAAGCCAAGCGACAGCACAGCCAGGCGGAATGTCAGGGATGCTTGGTATGCTCTCTGGACAAACACAGCAAACTGCTCCGAGTGGTGATCTCGTCAGCAAACTCGCGCCGGCAGCAATGGAATTCATGCGCGCCAAAGCCTTGGGTTCAGACACGAAATCCGCCGCTATGCAAGCTGCCATGCGAGCCATGACGGGCGGCAACCCACTCCAAGCATCAACTCCGGGCGGAGCTTCAGGCGGCCTTATCGCCCAGAGCATCATGAAATCGCTAATGGGCCAGTAGAAACAAGACTGCTGGAGCAAATCAGAAGTA
This sequence comes from Candidatus Bathyarchaeota archaeon, assembly GCA_003152955.1. The sequence goes on along the minus strand of PMBQ01000286.1, from coordinate 2,605 downwards.
GATGAATCGTAATCGGAGGTGAGTTAGTATGCCAGGAAAGTTCGAGATCAAGAAAGACAAGGCGGGAAAATTCAGATTCAATCTGACAGCCACAAACGGTGAAATAATCGCATCAAGCGAAGCCTACGAAACGAAGGAAGCCTGCAAGAACGGAATCCAATCCGTTAAGACAAACGCCGCCTCAGCAGAAATAGTAGACAAAACAATGTAGACTGAAGTCACTCGATGAGTCTTTTCCCATTCTTTACTTCTTTCCTGCCGACGAAGAGCTACCTTCTCCGTAGAAATGCCCGTGGGTGAAAGTTCAGGAAACTCGCAACACGGTGGTACGCATGATAACTAAGTTAGGCTCACTGTCCGAGGCAACTGTCGAAAGTTTTGACTTTACTACTTGCTCAGGGCTTTGGCCGCAGCCATGCCGACATTCCTTAGTCTGCGCTTGACCCGTCCTCTAATCTACTCCAAGCCTTCATCTTCCAACCGCTGGTCAGCGTTTGAATATCACGATTTCTTGCGCCGAAGAATCGCTGCCGCTCCGAGGAGACCAACGAAGATTCCGATGACAAGGTAGGGGATGTACGAGGTGGTGGAAGCCGATTGTTGCATTGTTGTCGGTGGTGTTGTTAGGAATTGGGCGGTCGAAAATTCAAAGCTTGATTGTGGTAGACCCGCCGAGTTTCCAGTTGCTTGCTGAGCTAGATGGAACGCTGCCAGAACAGGTGGGATTGCAGCAGTGTAGTTCATCTGCTCGTACGAAGCTTCCGCTTGAGCCAAACCCGCATTCACCTGGCTCAATGTGCTGGAGCTGACTCCCGGGGATTGAGCTAACAGTCGCTCGGTGGCCATGTAGAGCTCGTCCACGTGAGCTCGCTGTATCGAATCCTTATCGATTTGACCGAACGCGTAGTCGTTCGTGAAATACCCCATTGGTGACGAGATGAAGTCTCCTATGCTGCCGTACTGGTGGGGATGCATCAAGCCAAATTCATGACCTGTTTCGTGAATAATCGTCTCCGTGAATCCCTCTCCTTTACCATGCTGCTGAGGTATAATCCAGTTGCCGCGGGTGAACTCCCACTGATTATATGAAATCATAACCAGTTTGGGAAGTGCTTCTCCGAGAAGCGCGTCGTTTTCCCAATCATATTTCCCAATAGACCATTTGTACGTGTCAGTGAAGTACGTCTGTCCACTAAAGGCAAACGCGAAAACTGGGACCGTCATTGTGTCCCCGCTGAAGAAAGGTTGCGACTCGAATTGGCTAAGGTGGCTCAGCATGTAGTTGTACGCAGGTTTCACATTGACTACGCCGTACCGTTGTGGGCTTGCGAAGACGAACCCTGACATAAACGAATCCGTATATTTGTAATTTGATTTGATGAGTTGATCGAGTTCGGGAGTAATCGTGGGGAAGTTGAGGTTTACAGTAACTTGGGAATATGGAACCAGATCGCGAAACGCGGCTTGGATGAGGTCCTTGTTGACTGTTCGTTGTATCGGTATCGCAGCTTTGTCCGTTTGATTTCGATCGTCCATGACGAAGACATCGATCTGATAGTTCTTGGCATATTGAGGGTAGTAGACGAAACTTTGAGCGATGAAATTGTAAGTTGCTTGTGACACGTAGTCTCCAACGTAGTCTGTTAACCAGTGGTGACCAAAATCGGATGTCAGGTCGATCTTGTTGTCGCCGACTGCTACCTGGAGTGGTAAGTCTTCCCATTGGGAGTTGAACACTGGTCCAGCGCTTAGATCGACGAACCACATCCTGTGGTGCCCCCCCCAGGCGTTCATGAAATCGCGGTACCGGGATTGGTAGCCGAGGTCTTTGTCGGTTGCACTGAGTCCGTAGTAGTGAGGGGTGGTGGATAACGTGGTTTTGCCGTTTGAGAGGAGGAAATTGTGAACGTCAGAGAAACTGACGGACGGCAGGTCTGGGAGATATGAGATAATTATCGTCCATCCATTCGTCAAAGTTCCGCCGAAGTCAGCGCTATGGCTCCATAGCCAATTCTCAACCGAATTGGCGTCGTAGACTACGTACTTGATCGTCACCGGGTTTTGGTCGGTGTAGTCAGGATTTTGGGGGTCTTCTGCGTATTGAATGAACCAAGTGTCGTTACCTGTCTTGGTCTGCGCGATTGATTTCAGGTAATTTTCGAAATTGTTTTTGAAGTTGGGGGGTGCGAAACTGAAGCTGTAGGCTGGTCTGTAGATGACTCCTGTATTGTTTCCAGTGTCAAAGTCGAAGGCGGGAATCGAAGCTGGAAGTGGCGTCCCAGACGACGCCGCAATCATATCGGTAGGGACGATCTGGTTTTGATCGAAACCAACCAGAATGACTTTGATCGGGATGGTCACCGATCTTCCAATGACCTGTTGACCATCCGCTCTTACAGCAACGGTCGCTTCAACGTTGAAGAGAGAGATCACAAGAAGTGTGAGGACGAGGGCCAGGGCTCGATGGCGCTCTAACATTAGATTTCACAATAGTAACTATTCTGCTTGTCGTCTTAAGATTTGCTTCGGGGTCCCCAGCAAACCACACAACACGCGATAACGAATTGCAGACGACAAATCTACGAATCTCGTTAATGTGCGTGGG
>PMBQ01000246.1 GCA_003152955.1 Candidatus Bathyarchaeota archaeon | reverse complement strand
GAACGAGAATACGGATTTCTTCTCTTCCGCGGGAAGATAATGATACGGCACAGGGCTTTTCGCGACTTCAAAACTTTCACCGAATCACTTTTGTCCCTTGTTCCTTCAGACGCATATTATTCAACCGCCTACTACAGGCGACCTGATCTGGAAATGGATCAAAAGGATTGGCTTGGTTCAGACGTAGTGTTCGATGTGGATGCAGATCACATCGACACTCCCTGCAAAGGAACACATGACATGTGGACTTGCCCCCAATGCAAGGAAACGCGAAGAGGCAAGAAGCCAGCTAAGTGTCCAAAATGTGGCCATGAAAAGATCGAAGAAAAAGCATGGTTATGCGACCGCTGCCTCATCGCAGCAAAGGAAGAAGTGCTGAAGCTCATCGAATTCCTCGCTGAGGATTTTGGCATCAAATCTGAAGAGATGCATTTGTTCTTTTCTGGGCACAGGGGATACCATCTACACTTGATCTCGGACAAGTTGAAGACACTTGATGACGTTCAAAGAAAAGAAATCGTCGATTACGTTATCGGGATGGGCTTGGATCCGTCCGAACAGGGGCTCTATCAGGGGCCGCATGATCTCTACTTGGGAGAAAAGCTATCCGTCGTTAGTGGTCCACAAATGACTGATCCGGGTTGGCGGGGCCGTCTCGCGAAAGGCGTTTACCGAATCATTACCGAGTTGGATCAAAAGCAGCTTATCGAATTGGGATTTTCGCGAGGTGCTGCTCGCCAGATCCTAGATGAACGGGAGAAAATCGAAAGAGATTGGTCGAGAGAGATTCTCTGGAGCTATTTTCAGGACAAGTGGGGGGTAACAGATCGAGTTTGGAAGAACGTAATTGAGAAGGCGCTGGTTTTAATGGCTCTGTCCGCCAATATCGACACGGTTGTTACGACGGACATTCACAGATTGATACGAATGCCAGAAACCTTGAACGGGAAGACTGGATTCAGAGCGACAATGGTCGACCTAGACCATCTAGAGAAGTTTGACCCATTTTACGAGCCGGTAGTTTTCGAAGGGACGCAAAAGGTACACGTCATGGAAGCACCTGTACTACGAATCCGAGATAAAACGTTCGGGCCGTTAACCGATGAAGATATTGAGCTACCTCTAGCCGCCGCAGTACTGCTAGTGGCCAAAGGTGTTGCAGTCCCGCTGGTGTAAGAATGTACAACGAACTTTACAAGGCTTGGAAATCTGAAAAGACATCTCTTCTGCCGGAACACTTACCCAATGATTTCTACCGGCGAGCTGCCAATTATCTGAAAGGTTTACAGGAAGACGCGCTATCAAGTGATCATCACACTCTCCAAGGCAGACTTCTGATCAGAGAAAGAGAGATCGCAGGACGCCTTCTGGACGAACTGCGAGAAAAACGTCTTCGTAAGATTCTAGAGAACGCGAAGAATGGTATCTCGGTTGCCGAAGACGGTCTTATAGCCGAGGAGCAGACTCTCGCACACACGCTCAACTCATCTCTCACGACTCTTAGAGAAAAGAAAATGGAGGGGGATGGTGGGTCTTCCGCCTTGGAGCAGACTGAGCTTACAGTCGTGAGGTTCATTCAAGGTATACCTGAAATTGTCGGAACCGATCTAAGAATTTATGGCCCCTACAAGAAAGAAGACGTAGGTTCCCTTCCAGCTCAGAACGCTCAAGCGCTGATCAAGCAAGGTGCTGCAAAACCAATCGACATCAGGGGTCTTTCACAAATTTCTGAAAAGGAAAACTATCCCATCAACAATAAATAGAACGCACATGGCTAGCTATCGAAATCAGGCTGTTCCACATGAAAGCCCCGAAACAAATACGAACCTTTTGCCCAAAATGCAAGTCGCATACTGATCACCAGGTATCAATCTACAAGAAAGGAAAAGATCGGGCCATGGCGATTGGGAACAGACGCCATGAACGTGATGAGCATGGATATGGCGGGCAAAAATTCCCCAAGCTTAAACGAACCGCCAAAACTACCAAGAAACAGTTGTTGAGACTAACATGTCGAACGTGCGATACAACAGTCTATAGACTTGGTATTAGACTGCGGAAGCTAGATATCGTCTAGGCAACACCTCGAACTCTGGAGCATACCAGATCTCATCTGCATCGCCTTCGAACCTTTACCGTGGACTCAAAGGCGATCTCTCCAGGAGATCCTTTTCAATTCACTTCTCGCGATGGGATTCCTTCACTTAACTTTCAAGAAACGTGAACATTCAGACTTACTGTAGACACAATACTTATGTGGCATGTTCATATTGCAGATGGCTCCTCATAAAACTCGAGTGCAATGACCATGGTCAAAGGCGAACTGATTCCGAAACCTGAAAGCACCTTTGTAAGAGTAAAGTGCACCAAATGCGGAAACGAGCAGGTGATATTTGACAGACCGTCGCTCGCTCCTCACTGCTCCGTCTGCGATGAACTATTGGCCGAACCGACTGGAGGAAAGGCAATACTCAAAGCAGAAGTCGTTCAGATGCTTGGATAAGGCACATTGAAATGACGCTCGCGTCAGAGTACCCAGAAGTCGGCGATCTCGTAGTAGCAACAGTCGCGAGAGTTGTTGACTATGGGGCATATGTCAAACTCGACGAGTACCCCGGTGTAGAAGGTCTAATTCACATTTCTGAAATAGCAAGCACATATGTCAAGAATATCAGAGTTCATGTGCGGCAAGGTCAGAAACTCGCTCTGAAAGTCCTCCGAGTGAGCACACAACGAGCTCAAGTCGATCTCTCCCTCCGAAGGGTCACTGGGCGAGAGAAATCCGAAAAAATGCTTGAATGGAAAAAAGTGAAGAAAGCGGACTCCATCATCAAAGGCGCTGCTGAACGTCTGAAAGTCGGGGAAGAGGACCTAACCAAAATCAGAGCGGTCATCGACGAGAAATTTGACAACCCCTACGATGCTTTCGAGGAAACGATAGATGAAGGTGAAGAGACATTCACGAAACTTGGGATGAGCGAAGATTGGGCCAAAGCTCTGACAGAGGTAGCGCGAAGTAAGATTAGACTCGAAAAAGCGAAGGTAATAGGAACAGTTGAACTAACATGCGTGAAGACGGCTGGCGTCGAGGCGATAAAACAGGCATTACGAGGAGCAAAAAAAGTGAAGAAGACGAGGGGGACCTCGATCAAGATTTACGCAATTGGATCTCCCCGCTACCGACTTGAAGTCAGGAGTAAGGAGATAACTGAAGCTCAGGCAACGCTGAACCTCGCCATTGCGGAAGTATTGAGTGCAATAAAGGGTCTGGGCGGCGAGGGAAGAATATCGGCTTGAAGTGGCTTCTTCGAAAATGCCCTACCTGTAAGTTGTATACGTTGAAGATCAAGTGCCCGAAATGTGGGGGAGAGACTTTGTCTCCACATCCCTCGAAGTTCTCGCCCAATGATAAGTATGCGCGCTTTAGGCAACCCGCCAAAGCATGAGATCCGTTAGGCAAGAATTACGAAATTAGACCGCTTTCATTATGAGAGAAGCGGTTGCCTGGTTGTAATTGTCGTCTCCCGCAAAGGTAACAACGATTCTGAACGTGCCCGAGTGTGCGACTTTCCAAGTGTAATTCATGGATGGAGACGTCATGAGGAAACTCTTGATTTTCACGAAGGTTTGGTTGTCGGTCGTGTAAGAGAGTGTGATGTTTGCGCCGCTCACGAAGGGATCCATATGCCAGCTCAGCAGTGCGTCTTGTCCTAGTGCGGTGTTTGTTGTTGAGGCTTTGAGCGTTAGTGTAACGTTTGCTTTGTTAACCACGAGCTCTTGAGCGCTCGAGGATTCGAGGTAGACGCCTTCCTGGCCGAGGAAGTGGACTTGGACGATATGGTCCCCTGCATCGGGAGTCCATGTATAGTTGAATGACCCATTTTGATGGACAGGGATTGTTTCAACTTTGTTGAAAGTCGTCCCGGAATCAATTGAATCTTCTATATCCACAGTGACCGAACTGCTTAGCGGATTGCCTTGGGTATCCGTCAGGTTACCGGCAATGAGAGCGTTCTGACCGTAGTTAATCGGCCCAGGTATGGAACGGACCTTGACTTGGGTCTCGGTTGCGTAGCTCAGTTTGAACAGAAGCACGAAGTGGTTTGATGAGGAGAATGCTTGCGACAGGTATGGTATTGTCGTCCCTCCTGTCGAGGGCGTCGTAGTCGCCATCATGTAGCCTAGCAGGGTGGTGGTGGCACTTGGTCCATTGGTGGTGTCGGCAATGGTATCATTTCCCACTACTCGAGTTCCGTTCATTATTACTCGGTAGTATGTTGAGGACTGCGCTGCCGCGTCTCGTTTCTCCTGGAACATGACCTTGTAGTTGTTCCACATGGTATTGTTTCCTATACGGGCCATCCAGTACCACTTGCCATCTTCTCCGAATCCCTGCCATGGGGACTGCGATGATGATGAGGTCGATCCCGTTGGAGTTACAAAGATTGCGACGTACGAAACGTTGTACCGCTGCAATGTTGGGATAGCGAATGTCGCGTTATCAAGGAACGTTTGCGCAATCACGGCGATCTGTGTCGAATTCTGAGTGCCATTATCCGCCAAGGTCCTTCGATCACCCAGCGCCGTTATCCAGTATCCGTAGTCCCACCACGCGAAGACGACAGAACCCGGGGGTGTGTTTTCGCGCATCCATGCTAACGCCTGAAGCCAGTCCTGATACTTCATTTCGCTACCTGCTGAGGGGACTGTGGGTATGCTGGAGGTTGCGATAGTTGCGGGTTGGTATGACCCCTGCACAGCTCTCCAGAATGATGGAGCTACTATCAGGAGTAGAATGAGGAATATTGCGACGCCGAACTCTCTCCCGATTCTTGCGATAACCCGCGTTTTGCGCCTTGGATAGATCACAGCCTCCCTTATGATGTCCACTGCCGGCTTGCCCAATTCCACAGCACCGATTCCTGCGAGTACGCAGAAGGCTGGCGCCATAATCAGAGTCAGACGGACAAATGACGCTGCGAAATAGACTGAAGTTACTCCCCATAGAACCAAGAAGATATCGTCATTTCTAGCCCTCTGGATCATGAAAACGAAACCGAAAAGAGTCAGAAAGATGAGGGTGCCAAACTCGAAAAAGAATGACCCCCAAGTAGCCGGCTGATGTTCGGCCACGCTCTGGATTATTGGAATATCGCCACGAACAAGCGGGTTAATTACCGCGTAGAATTTTCCAGCAGGGTTCGAAATTATATTGAAGTAGGAAAGTGTGACTACTATCACCGCCGTTGCTACAGTACCAGTCAATAACGTCAACAGCTGCGCTCTCCTGTTGGCGAGATAGGTGGAAGCTTCCCTGGCGAGAAGAACTACTTCACCGGCTGGAATCGCCAGCCATGTCAAATCTTTGAGCGAGCCAAACCCGAGCTTGGGAACAAGGAATGGAGTAAGAAGGAGAAATATTCCCATGCAAATGGAGTAGGTCAAGAAGAACTTTTTCGAAGAGCGTCCTAAGATTCCTAAGAGGACCGCGTAGAGAACCAGTAGATCCAGTGGATAGTAAGCCGCTGCCCAGCTTGCCGCGAGGAAGTAAAGAGTTAGACCCGCCAATGTCGCGTATGTGATTGTTCTCCGCGTCGAAGAGCTTTCAATGGTTGCACGTCTGAAGAAGAGGAAGACAAGAATCATGAGTAGTATCCCGAGCGGTTCGTGGCGGAGAAAGCCGAGCTGTGTTCTTCCGATGCTACTTACGTTCAAGGCCATGAAAAGCGCCGCAAACATTCCGACTCCTTTGCCCCAGATGTCTTTGCCGAGGAAGTAGGCGGCTATCACGGTCAAGGTCCCGAAGACGACTGGGAATATCATTGCAATATCAAAGACAGTGAAATTCGCACCTACGGCATGAAGGAACATGGTTATTGCTGCCACAACGAAGGCGACGCCGTAGAGGTTCCAAGTTGGCATGTCAGCGCCATACGGATACCAGCTCATCGTGTCATGCCACCCAAACCAGGCCAGGAACCCATGGTCAACGACGTACTGAGCCATTCGCCACTGCAGATACGGGTCAAACTCATTGAGGTAAAATCCCCAGCGGATCGGCATCATCCGCACAGCGAAAGCGATGATCACGACCAGTCCGAGCGCAATCGCTTCGATAACGGTTCCGCGCGAAATCTCTGAAAGAGCTTTGCGAGTTCCCTGAACACGTTCGGCGAGAACTTCCCGATTAACGTACTTCCCCAGGAAGCCCTTCATTTTACCAAGAACTCGCCGAGTAGCTGACAATTACAGGCACCAGTGGAATTTTCAGATTAGACTTTGTGCCTGTTATAAAAGGTTGATGAACACCTGCCGGACACGCAACTACATGATTGCGTTGACAGAGCAATTCCCGCACGTGGCAGGCGAAATGAGTCAATGGAATAGCGGTTATTCCAATCAAATACGCACATGTCAAATTAGCTCTTCGGAGCACTGGATGAATCCACCTCAGGAGAACCATGTCCGAAAGACTTGTCTGACACACAAGGAGAATTTTGACTGGACAGGAAAGATTACGATGGCCGAATCCACGGTCGTATGCCCTTCGTGTAGGAAGCGCTGTGTAGGAGACGGAAGATACTGCATTTATTGCGGCTCGATACTGAAGCAGGTCTATTGTTCGCAATGCGGAACTGCAAACCCTGACGATCTAGAGCAATGTCTGGAGTGCGGCAACCCAATCCCTAAGTTGACAGATGTACGTTGGGGACCGATCGTCACAATCATGCAGCCGACATCGGCCATGAGTGATGAAAGACCTTACGCGACCGAGCCTGATTCTGAGGTNNGGTGAGAGCCTATTATCCAGACTTCTTACACGATTGAAACGTAAAGAAAAATCGACCGACTAGATCTTCCTTGAATGCCCATATCTCGCCGTGTCGTAGAACGGCATTTTCGCCACTTTAGCCTTCTCCATTCGACCTCTAACGTTAATGTCGAGTACGATTCCCTCCTCGCCAGCTTCCTTTTGCACGTAGCCCATAGCAATCCCCGTGTTGAGAATTGGTGAAAGCGAGCCGCTACAGACGGTTCCCACAGCGCTAGCCTGACTAAATATGGAGTAACCGTGCCTCGGGATGACACGTCTTTCGGTCGCCAGTCCAACACGAATCCTCGACAGCCCTTT
>PMBQ01000231.1 GCA_003152955.1 Candidatus Bathyarchaeota archaeon | reverse complement strand
ACGCCGCCTCGTCAACGCACTTGAGCACATCAGAGTGGAGTACGACGGAACCGTCCGAGATTCGCGAGGTGATATAATCCAATTCAGGTATGGAGAGGATGGCGTTGACACGGCGAAGAGCGACCACGGGAAGGCGGTAAATACGGAACGTCTGGTGGAACGTGTGCAACTCACTATGGATAAGGGCGCCAAGGCCACCAAATCTTATGTCGACAAGAGCGTCGCGGACGTCAGAGAGGATCTCACTCAAAGTCTCGCCGCGCAGCTCAAGGACAGTCTCACTAAGGCGAAAATGACCAAGAAAGGAGTAGATGAGGCCGTCAAGGAGGCTGTTAAGAACTATCACAAATCGATGATTGAACCAGGCGAAGCGGCCGGAATAGTTTCAGCGCAGTCTATCGGTGAGCCAGGAACTCAAATGACGCTTAGAACTTTCCATTTTGCCGGGGTCAGAGAGCAGAACGTCACTTTGGGTCTACCCAGGCTGATTGAGATTGTTGACGCACGAAAAATACCTTCAACGCCGATGATGGTGGTCTACCTCAGCAAGAAGCTTCGAACAAGCCGCGAGAAGGCTCAAGAAGTGGCCACGAGCATTACGCATACCACCCTCGGTGATATCGCGTCGAAACTTGAGTCGGACATAACTAAGATGCGAATCGTCGTTACTCTGAACACAGAAGCGATGAGAGAGAGAGACGTTTCGCTCAAAGATGTGAAGGCAGCCGTAACACCAGGAGGTTGCAAGGTTGAAGTTGAGCGGAATACAGTTCACATTACACCTCAAGAAATGGACATTCCACAATTCAACAGGCTAGTATTGCGATTGCCACTAATGCACGTAAAAGGCATACCTCAAGTAAAGCGGGCGCTGGTCATGGAGGAGAAGACAGGCGACAAGAGCGAGTGGGTAATCAGGACCGAAGGCTCTAACCTAGAGATGACTCTTGAAACGGAAGGCGTCGACACCGAGAGAACAACCTCCAACAACATGCACGAAGTAGCTGAAGTGCTCGGAATTGAAGCAGCTCGAAACGTCATAATTAAAGAAGCCACAGCTGTTCTTGAAGAGCAGGGACTGGATGTTGATGTTCGCCATGTCATGCTGGTCGCAGATGCAATGACCGCCTCCGGCGAAGTGCTTCAGGTAGGAAGGCATGGAGTGAGCGGAGAAAAGGCGAGCACTCTAGCCAAAGCCGCATTCGAAATAACCATCCCAACGATCGTGGACGCCGCTATCAAAGGTACTAGGGACATGCTTCGCGGAGTTGCGGAGAACGTCATCGTCGGTCAACAAGTCCCCATGGGAACAGGACTCATCGAAGTCTACATGTCAATGCCTGAGAAGGGTAAGAAATAATGCAAACTGCAAAAGTAGATGTGAACAAACAGATCGAAATGGCTGTAAGAACCGGAAAGGTCTCCTTTGGCGTGAAGGAGGCGCTCGACGCAGCGAGATTTGCAAAAGCAAAGCTTCTGATAATGGCCTCCAACTGCCCGGAATCACACAAACAAAATATTCTCCAATACGCGAAGCACTCCTCTGTTCCGATCTACAACTATCAAGGGTCAAGCGTAGATCTAGGAGGAGCATGCCTGAAACCATTCGTCGTGGCGGTCCTAACTGTGAAGGAGCCTGGAGATTCGGAGATACTGAAACTGGCTGCGCGCTAATACATGAGTACATCAAGAATCAAGTTAACGGGCGACGAGATGCGACTGATCGCACTTTTTGAGAACATTACCGGCGCAACCGCAAATGATTGTGTAATCGACAACGAGGGTGATAGAATAATCTTCATTGCAAAACCCGGTCAGATGGGTCTCGCCATAGGAAAAGGCGGCAAAAACATCAACGCGCTCCGAAAAATGACAGGCAGACCAATAGAGGTCGTCGAGTTCGGGGATACCGTTGAAGAACTTGTGCGAAATTGTTTTGCTCCAGCAAAAGCCAAAGAAATTCGAATAACTGAACGGCCCGACCGAAAGATCGTGGTGGTCGAGGTCGACCCGCAAGACAAGGCGCTTGCGATCGGCAAGAACGGCAGAACGATCGACAAAACCAGAATGCTGGCAAAACGCTACTACCAAATCGATCATGTACAGATCGCCTAACTCGTTTCTTCCTGTGACGATCTGTCCAATTTCCTACTCCTGAATCTCTAAAAATTGATTCAAGATGCGGGTTAACGAGTTCGACATGTCCGATAGTCTCTACTATGGCAGCGATCATCAGTGGCTGCTGGTTGATGAAGAGCGATGCAGTGCTGAGCTAACAGATTGCGCGCAAAAGCAGGCACATGAAACTGTCTTCATCGAGCTGCCCACCGCGGGCGCTGATATTAGTGCCGCACGGATCATGAGGTCTCTCGAGTCTATGAAGTCTGTGTCTGACATTTTCAGCCCGATAAGTGGTGAGATTTTGCAGAACAATGAGAATGTGAAGCAGACTCCCAGTATTATAAACAGACCCCTACGACAATGGATGGCTCGTGAGAGTAAAAGCATCAAACTCGAGGAATGAGCTGAGATTTCTCATATCGGCTGAGGCCTATTGCAACCACATCAAGGAACTGTAGACCAGATGGAGAACTAGTCGTCGTTGATGGACAGAACTCCATTGTTCAAAAACGTTCAGTCAGCTTCACGGAGTGGATTTGCGTTCCGAGTATATGCGAGTATATGTTCAATATTCCATAATGACCCCCAGTATATACCGAGCCATTGTTCTCACAGGTTTCGAGCACGTTGGAGCAAACTGGCTAATCGCGGTGGCATCAAATGAATTCGACTGAACCAAGGATTGGAGTTTTCATTTGCCACTGCGGTGGAAACATCGGCAACACGATTGATGTGGAGTCGGTGAAAACTGCCATCTCGAAATTTCGTCATGTCGAGTGTGCTGAGACAAACAGGTATCTATGTAGTAGCTCAGGGCAGAACCTCATACGAAACAAGATTAAGGAGCACAAGTTGGACAGAGTTGTTATCGGCTCATGCTCCCCGAGGATGCATCTGAAAACCTTTCGTGACTTGGCTTCAACCGAAGGCATCAACCGGTACCTTGTCGAAGTAGCGAATCTTCGAGAACAGATCAGCTGGACAACTCTAGACAAGGAGAGTGCAACTCGCAAGGCTATCGACATCATTTCAGGGGCCGTGGGTCGAGCGGCCTGCTTGGAACCGCTAGTTCCAACGGAGACGAAGGTGAGCCGCAACGTTGCTGTCATAGGGGGTGGCGTTTCAGGCATTACTGCTTCTCTTGAGCTTGCAAATCAAGGATACACGGTCTTCATGGTTGAACGGCAACCAAGCATAGGAGGGCACATGGCGCAACTCAGTAAGACATTTCCTACACTCGACTGCTCGCTCTGCATTCTCAGCCCAAAGCTTGCGGAAACGAAAGGCCACCCGCTGATTGAGTTGATGACTAACACCGAGGTCACCTCGGTGGATGGTTCGGCGGGGCGCTACTCGCTCACCTTGACACGAAGACCCCGATACGTTAACGAGGACAAGTGCACTAGCTGCGGCGAGTGCGCTAAGGTTTGTCCAGTCGAGGTCGCCGATGAATTCGAAGAAGGAATGGCTCGCCGCAAGGCGATCTACTTGCCGTTTCCGCAGGCCGTGCCGAACGCTTATGTCATCGATGAAAAGAACTGCACCAAGTGTTGGCTTTGCACAAAGGCCTGCAAACACGGAGCCATCAACCCGCGTGATCAAGTGATTCAGAAGAACGTTGACGTTGGTTCTGTCGTTTTGGCGACTGGTTTCCGTCTCTTCAACCCGAGCGCATTAACTCAGTACGGTTATGGCACGCATCCAAACATCATCACCAATCTTCAACTCGAGAGACTAATCGAGCATGGAGTCTACAGACCATCCGACAGGAAGACGCCCCGAAGGGTGGCATGGATCCAATGCGTTGGCAGTCGTGACAGCAGGAATGGACAAGCGTACTGCAGCAGGATCTGCTGTATGGCATCGGTGAAAGAGGCAGCGCTTCTGAAAGAGCTTGTACCTAATCTTGAAACGTGGATTTTCTACCAAGACCTGAGGGCAGCTGGCAAGGGATATGAGGAGTTCTACGTGCGAGCTGCAGAAGAAGGCGTGCAATTCGTCAGGGGACGTGGACCAAAAGTAGTGCCCATCAACGGGGACGAGCTAATGGTCCGAGCAGAAGACACACTCCTTGGAGAAGAGATAGAGAAAGTATTCGACCTAGTCGTGTTATGTCCAGCGCTCCTGCCCGAGTTCGGAAGCAACGAAGTAGCGGGCAAGCTAGGCGTTCACACTGGATCAGATGGCTTCCTATTGGAGAGGCACTACAAACTCAGGCCCGTCGATAGCCAGAACGACGGTGTTTTCCTCGCGGGCTGTTGCCTCGGTCCCAAAGACGTAAGGGAGTCCGTAGTTGAGGCGCTCTCAGCCGTGTCGAGGACCGCGTCACTTCTCGGAAATGGCAACGTGACGATTAGTCCCGAAAAGGCATTTGTGACTCTTGACAAATGCAACTCATGCGGAGACTGCGTAAAAGTCTGTCCAACACACGCGATAGAGATCGTGCCAGAGGGCGCGGTGGTCACGGCCATTTCATGCGTTGGATGCGGGCTATGCGTCCCAGTCTGCCCGAAAGAGGCGATCGACCTCAAGAACTCAACAGAGTCACAATTACTGGCGGAGATCGAAGGAGTCGGGGGGGCAACCCTGACCCAGCCGAAGATCATCGCTTTTGTTGAGGGGACCTCAGCCTACACTGCCTGCGACTTGGTCGGTCTTGCAAGGAAACAGTATTCGACGAGCGTTCGCGTAATCAAAGTGCCATCCGTCGGACGGATTCACGCCAAACACCTTCTTGCAGCATTTCACGCCGGAGCGGATGGCATCGTAATGATCGAAGGAGAGGGCACTGTTCTCGGCGAGGAAGCATTTCGAACGCATGTAGACGAGATCAAGAAGACTATTGCTAGAGGAGGAATAGAGCCTCTGCGAATATTCGGAACCAGGACGACAATACCGCAATATGCTAAGCTTGCTTCCGTTTTTCAGACTTTTGCTGGAAGAATGCAGAAGATGGGTCCGCTCAGTCCAGAAGAGCGATCAAGAATCCAGCATGTGGCAGTTTCTTGAACAGCGAAAAAGAGGAAGCTACCTAAAGGCGCTGAGACAACCAAGGGAGATGAAGTCTGAACGGTCATAAGAAGCGATGAGATGGACGTAGGCTTCATTGAAGAGATCAAGGCTCTAGGCGGAGAGTCTATCCGAAAATGTTACCAGTGCGGCTCTTGCACAGCTAACTGCCCCCTAACCGCACAGATCAAAGCCTTTCCGAGAAGAACGATACGGCTCGTCCAACTGGGCCTGGGCGAAAGAGCGCTACGAAGCCCCGACATATGGTTGTGCTCGGCATGTTTGACATGCAAGGCTGCATGTCCGCGGGAAGCAGATCCAGGCGAAATCATGGCTGCTCTCAGGCGCCTCGCCTACTCAAAGTATAGCTGGCTTCCAGGGCCAACTCGCAATCTAACCACATCCCCCAAACTTGTCCTGATATTCACGGGATTTCTTGGCGCGGTTCTATTGGCGCTGGTGTATTCAACATCGCAAGTTAGTCGCGCTGCCACAACAGTGAACTTTGCAACGTTCCTTCCCTTCGCGTTTGTAGATTTCGCGGGCATCGTTCTCGGCTTGGCGGTTGCATTCGGAATTGGCATGAATGGTCTGAACATGTGGAGAATGGTAGGCCGCAGTTCTGGTGATCCGCCACAATGGACGACTAGTCAACGTCTGAAGAATCTGGAGAATATAGTTGTTCGCGAGGTGACGTTTCAAAGAACCCTTCGCAATTGCAACACCGGTCGACTGCAATGGATAGCTCACATGTGGCTGATCGTGGGCTTCGCAGGAGCTGCGATAACCACCACCTTGGTGTATGTCCTCAACGATGGTGGAACTCCATTTCCGCTTGATCATCCTGTGAAGATTATAGGAAACATGAGCGCAGCCTTGTTGCTTTTCGGCGGGGCGATTCTCATAGTCAGAAGGATTTTCCAGAAGAGCACAGTGGGGAAGACGTACTTTCAAGATTGGCTTTTCCTGTCGCTTCTGTTCGTGGTGGCCATTACTGGGACGCTGTCGGAAGTAGCTCGCCTTCTCAACATCAGCATTATTGCATACTCATCCTACTCAGTTCATCTCGTATCAACGGCACTACTTCTCGGGTTGGCCCCCTACACGAAATTCGCCCACGCCATCTATCGACCAATGGCAATGTACATCGCAAAACTCCGGGGATGGCCTGACTAGCATCCTTCTTCGTATGTACTCTGCTCCCAGCCTGCACCGCCCCGTGTTGCCACAGCTCCTCGATCGTCAAACGGATGATACTTTTAATGGTGAGACTAGCTTTCGCAGCAACATCTTCACGGCTGAATGGAAATGGATGTTGACTAGATGATTCAGAAAACAGAAGCAACAGTGATCGGTAGCGGCCCAGGAGGCTACGTGGCTGCAATCAGGCTGGGTCAACTCGGAAAAGAGACGATTCTCATCGAGAGAGGAGACTTAGGAGGAGTATGTCTCAACATAGGATGCATCCCTTCCAAGGCGTTGATTCGCGTGGCGAAATTGAAGAATCGGCTCGAAGCCGCCAAGGAGATTGGCGTGGAAGTTTCTGATATCAAAATTGACTTGGCCAAGGTTCAAGCGTGGAAGGCGAGCGTCGTAAACCGGCTGGTATCTGGAGTCGAATACCTTTGCACTAGCAATAAGGTGAAGATAATCAAAGGTGAAGCGAAGTTCATTGGATCACAACGGATCGAAGTGAAGACGGTAGCCGGGATAGAAACGGTCGAGACCGAGAACACTGTCATTGCCACGGGATCCCGACCAGTTGAAATACCCGGTTTCAAGTTCGATGGCACGAACGTGATTACTTCAACCGATACGCTGGAGCTTCGAGAGGTTCCTAGAAACTTCGTGGTTGTTGGGGCAGGGGTAACCGGCCTAGAAATGGCCACCATGTTTGCACAACTAGGGAGCAAAGTCACCGTCATCGAATTACTGGACCAACTTCTGCCGGGCGTCGTTTCTGATCCTGAGATAATCAGAATTGTTGAGAGAGCTTTCCGGAAGTTGGGCATAGAGTATCATGTAAAGTCAAAGGCGAAAGAGTATCGTGACGGGAAAGTCTATGCAACCTTCGAAGATGGCAAGGACTCGGCAGTTCCCTGTGACAAGGTTCTGGTTTCAGTCGGACGGAGACCGAACAGTGACGGAATGGGTTTGGATAAGGCGGGAGTCAAAACTGATTCGCATGGGTGGATTCAGGTGGACAAGAAACTGCGGACCAACGTGCCTGGAATTTACGCCGTCGGTGACATCATTGGTCCCCCGCTCTTCGCTCACAAAGCGTCCAAAGATGGCATAGTGGCCGCGGAAGTAATTGCGGGCATGAACAGCGAAGCCGACTACCGAGGAATAGCTTGGGCGATATTCACAGACCCAGAAATCGCATCAGTAGGACTCACAGAAGCGCAGGCAAAACAGAAAGGTTACGAACCGATTGTTGGAAAATTCCCATTCACAGCCCTTGGACGAGCTTTAATTGCTGGAGAGACAGATGGGTTCGTGAAAGTTGTCGCCGACAAAGAGTCGGATTTAGTCTTAGGCGTTCACATAATTGGCTCCGAAGCCTCAGACCTCATTGGCGAAGCCGCCTTGGCTGTGGAGATGGGTGCCACGCTGGAAGACCTTGGGTTCACCATCCATCCACACCCAACACTGCCCGAAGCCATCATGGAGGCCGCGGAGGCAGCCAAAGGAAAAGCGATTCACATAGTGCAAAAGCGGTAATTGATAGTTATCCTAGCGTCTGCTGCCCGTCGCTCTGCTCCCGCACTAACACCCACTGAAGAAGTTGACTCACGAATCGTCGGTGAAGATGATTCTCTTGACACTCGGAAACTCAGGGCAGCCCACGAGAATTCTGTTCGCGGAATAACCCGAGAATTCGCACGGTGGATAGACTACCCGCCTGAAGTGCCTGATTTGGGTGGGCAGAATTGTGCGGACTGACTGCATAACAACGCGAGTAAAGTCAACCGTCTTGAAGTTGTCGCTTTTCTAATCTTCTCCGAACCTGATTCCCTGAGCTAAGGGAAGCTGTTCGCTCCAGTTGATAGTATTTGTTTGACGCCGCATGTATTGCTTCCAAGCGTCTGACCCCGCTTCTCTTCCGCCGCCGGTTTCTTTCTCGCCTCCGAAAGCGCCGCCAATTTCAGCCCCTGAAGTACCAATGTTTACATTAGCTATGCCACAGTCGCTGCCAACGACAGAAAGGAACTTCTCTGCTATCTTCAGAGATTCCGTGAAAATTGCGGAGGAAAGCCCCTGCGGAACTTCGTTCTGCAGTTTGATCGCATCATCCAGACTATCATAAGGCATGATGTACAAGATTGGGGCGAAGGTCTCTTCGCAGACCAACTGCGAGTTGCCGGGAACGCGCACGATGGTCGGCGCTACATAGAACCCAGGTCTGTCAAGTTTCATGCCGCCCGCAACGATCTTACCGCCCTGGTTTGGCAACACTCGAAGAGCTTTCATCATCGTGTCGACTGCGTCTTGATCGACTAACGGCCCCATAACCGTGGATGGAACCAGTGGATCACTAATCCGCACCTGCGCGTAGGCCTTTACGAGTCGTGTCGTTAATTCATCCGCGATTTTCTTCTGAACGATTATTCTTCTAGTTGTAGTGCAGCGCTGGCCAGCTGTTCCAACCGCAGCAAATAGTATCGCTCTTGTTGCTAGATCGAGGTTTGCATCTTCTGCCACTATGATTGCATTGTTGCCGCCAAGTTCCAAAATGGTTCTCGCAAGTCGCTTTGCGGCTGCGTCGGCCACACGTTTTCCCATTGCAGTTGATCCGGTTGCTGAAATGAGCGCGATTCTTCTGTCATTGATTAGTCGCTCTCCAACGATTGATCCTTTGCCTACAACAAGAGTAAAGACACCAGTCAGCTTGTTTGCGCTCATAACCCGATTCACGATGTGTTGAAGTGCTATTGCACTCAATGGCGTCTTCGAAGATGGTTTCCATATCATTGTGTCGCCGCAAACGGCAGCGATCATGGAATTCCACGACCACACAGCCATTGGGAAGTTGAAGGCGGTGATTATTCCAATCA
This sequence comes from Candidatus Bathyarchaeota archaeon, assembly GCA_003152955.1. The sequence continues at coordinate 3,183 of PMBQ01000231.1, read as the reverse complement.
GGCCCAGAGGATGCCATTGCTCATACATTCGATGATAGGGGCGTTCTGATTGCATGGTGAGTCCATGAAGTTGTCGTGATAGACCGACAGCAAAATCTGCGATATCAATGACTTCCTGAACCTCACCTATTCCTTCCGCAATGATCTTTCCCATCTCTAACGTTATCAGCTTGGCGAGAGGGTCCCTCAGTTTGCGTATTTCCGTGGCAATCTCGCGAACAATTTGACCTCGTTTCGGCGCGGGGATCAGTCGCCAGTCTTGGAAGCTTCGTTGTGCAACTCCAATCACATTATCGTAGTCTTGTTCGGATGCAAGAGCTATCTTCGCGATCACAGAACCATCTATCGGCGTAATGACGTCGAGAATGTCTTTGCCATTGATGTTGTTCCAATCGTCAGGTCCGGCACATGCACCGGCATTGATCTCTTGTATGCCCAGTTCTTTCAGGAATTGATATTTCTCGTGGCTCACCGCTAAGCTCGCCGTCATGGGTTCCGTGTTCCTTTACATTTACGGAGAACCTGGCCCAGTTTTATTGTTGCCGACCCGAGCCAAGGTTCGGAAGGATTCTTCTGAGTAATTTTGGGATTACTTCTTTGTGATTTTGCTTGGAATTGGTTCGTCGTCGATTGGAGGAGCTAAATCGCCTTCGGTATTACCGGATCCCTCGCAAGCTTCGCAAACTAGCTTGCCGCCACCAAAACATTGCTGGCACTTGCTCTCGACAACGCCTCGACCATTGCATAAGTCGCATTCAACTGATCCGGTTCCAGAAGGCGCTGGTAGTTTGCCTGTACCTTTGCATTCATCGCACTTGGCTGGCAGCAGTCCCGTACCGCTACACTTGGAACAGTCGAGTTCGCCGTCTCCGTCACACGTAACACATTTCAAAGTACAAATGCCTCCATTGAATTATGATGCTCAAAAGCCGTGAAGATCAGGTGATGCCTGAAATCAGCATCGAGACTATTAGTAGGCCAATCTACTATTTAGCCTATTTTCTTTCAATGAATTTGAAAGAGGAGTGGGATCTGATTTGGCTCAGACCCTTTCGTGTGTGTCGCTCAGCCCTACAATCACTAGTTCTCTTTCCCTAGCGCTTTGCCTTGTCGAAGCGGCTTTCCACATCGGACCAATTGACTACGTCCCACCATTTGTCGACGTAGGCGCCTCGATCGTTCTTATACTGCAAATAGTACGCATGTTCCCACACGTCAAGGACCAGTAGGGGAATGGTTCCCTGCGCAGTGAGGTTCTGGTGCTTCTCTGCTTGCAGCGTGAGAAGCTGGTCGGATAGCGGATCGAATACAAGGAGACCCCATCCGGAGCCTTCCACAGTCTTAGCCGCGTTGCTAAATTGCATTTTGAAGGCGTCGAATGTTCCAAAGTCTTTGTTGATTTGATCGGCGAGTTTTCCGCCCGGTTTGCCCCCGCTGTTGGGCTTCATATTGAGCCAAAACATGGCGTGCATTGAATGGCCTGAGGCATTGAAAGCAAGGTCCCTAAGTATGGCTTTCACATCTACTCCTTGAAGTCCGGCAGCTCTACCTTTCTCAAGCTTCTCTAGAGCAGCGTTAGCTCCGTTGACATATGCGCCATGATGCTTGTCGTGGTGGAGTCGCATTATTTCTTCTGAGATCACTGGTTCGAGTGCATTGTACTTGTAAGGCAACTCTGGAAGAACGTATTTGTTTGACATGGGTCAGCTCGTTTGCCGCTTATTACATAAACCTTTCATCCAACTGCGAAGGCTCTTTCAACCGCGGCGGTTGACTCTGGGTTTAGACGAGTTGTTTTACTTCTTCACTAATCGCTTGACCTAGGTATCCGTATACTCCTAGTTTCACCACTTTGAGGCCAAGAAGAGCACATTTTATTCGAGTTGGTCCAGGATCGATGCCTAAGAGATTTAGGACGTCGGTTTTGCTCATAGACTTGACCTCATCCAGTGTCTTGCCTTTGACGGTTTCAGTCAACATTGAAGCTGACGCTTGGCTAATCGCGCAACCCTTGCCTTTGGAACGTACGTCCTCAATTTTTCCATCGTTGATTTTCAGTTGCATCTCGATTATGTCGCCGCAGAGGGGGTTTGAATCCTTTGCGCGAACATCCGGGTTTGGAAGATCGCCAAAGTTACGCGGGTTCCGATAATAATCGAGGATTATGTCCTTGTAAATATCAGAGCTCATGGACTGAATAGCTTCCTAGCTTTCTCGAGGACGGCAATGAAGGAGTCAACTTCCTCTTTCGTGTTATAAATGTAGAAGCTGGCTCTGGAGGCGGCTGGGATGTCCAAGAATTCCATCAAAGGTTGAGCACAATGGTGTCCGGATCTGATGGCAACGCCTTCTTCATCCATGATTGATGCGAGGTCATGCGCATGGATATCTCCCAGATTGAACGCTAGGACTCCGACCCTGTGCCTCACATCTCGAGGTCCATATGTAACCAGCCCTTTGACTTGGTCCATTTTGCTCAGTGCGTAGCTCGTGATCTCTTTCTCATATTCGTGAATGTTCTCCATGCCAATTTTGCGAAGGTAATCAATTGCCGTTCCGAGCCCTATGGCTCCTGCAACATTCGGCGTTCCAGCCTCATATTTGTAGGGGAGGTCCTTCCATGACGCGCCCGTTGTGTGAACTTCTCTGATCATTTCTCCCCCACCAAGGAATGGCGGCATATTCTCCATGTGCTCGCTCTTCCCATAGAGGACTCCTATGCCTGTTGGACCTAGCATCTTATGACCCGAGAACGCCATGAAGTCACAATCCATCTCTCTGACATTCACGCGAACATGCGGCACAGATTGAGCGGCGTCCACAAGTACCAAAGCACCATGTCTGTGTGCGGCTTTCGCAATCTCATTTACGGGGTTGATCGTACCGAGCACATTGGAAGCATGAGTCACGCATACGAGCTTCGTTTTGTCATCGATCATCTCCTGAATGTCCTTTTGGGCAAGATAGCCTTCTTTGTCAATCTTGACGAATTCGATTTTCGTTTTTTTCTCTTGTGCGAGCATTTGCCATGGAACAATATTGCTGTGATGTTCCATGATCGTTAGGACTATCTTGTCGTCGGGTCCAAGGTTTGCTCGACCCCAAGTGTAAGCGACTAAGTTGATTGATTCAGTTGCGTTGCGAGTGAAGACTATTTCCTCAGTGCGGTTTGAGTTGATGAAT
>PMBQ01000434.1 GCA_003152955.1 Candidatus Bathyarchaeota archaeon | reverse complement strand
ACCCAAGTCAAAACGGGAATTGCTGCTCCCATACTGTCCTTCTGCCGATGCTGGTGGCGCCGCATCAACCGTACGCGGTCGTCTTAGCCCCCGAATTCATTACGCCGCAAGACGGGCATGACAAACAGGACTGCGAACATGCGGCCGCTAAACGGTGGTTAACCCACTATGGGCCGACCTTTTCCCCAAAAACCGTCACCCTCCTCGGCGATGATCTCTACAGCCATCAACCCTTTTGTGAAATGGCTCTCGCCCAGCAGTTCAACTTTATCTTGGTCTGCAAGCCCGATTCCCACGAAACGCTGTATAAATGGGTGAACACGTTGGCGGTGCTGGGCGGTGTGAGCGGCCTGACACGCCGCCACTGGAATGGGCGCTTTGGCGAACACTGGACCTACCGCTATGTCAATGATGTTCCTCTCCGAGCAGAGGCCGGCCCGTTACACGTCAATTGGTGCGAACTGACCATCACCGATGAACGTGATGGCCGCGTCCTCTACCACAACGCCTTTGTGACCAACCATCCCATTTCAGATGACACCGTGGCGGCGATTATCGCCGCTGGACGCACCCGCTGGAAAGTCGAAAACGAAGGCAACAATACTCTCAAAACCAAAGGCTATCACTTCGAACACAACTTCGGCCATGGGCAGCACCACTTGGCCGCCTTTCTCTTAACGCTGATCCTCCTGGCCTTCTTGTGCCATACCCTGCTCGATCTGTTGCACACAAAATATCAGTTACTCCGGAAAGCCCTGGCCGCGCGCCGCACGTTCTTCGACGATCTGCGCGCACTCACGCGCTACTGGGTCTTTGACACTTGGGACCAGTTGTTTGACTTTATGATCCGCGGCTTGGAACTGGCACCACCGCCCACTTAGACCACGCCAGTCCCAACTCCCTCACAGGTCATCGCCTGATCGGCACCGGTCAACAGGTGCGCGATCTCTTCTGCGTTTCCTGCATCCGCCGTCCAGTGACCTCGCCTTTACCCAAAAGGCTGTTTGGTCCGCGCTTCTCGCCTATTCACGCCCAACCGCAAGTGCTCCAAGCGGTGTGAGCCCACGATTGTTTTTCGGTATGCACCGCTGTTGGGCGCAAATCCCACGCCTGTTTTAAGTCCGCTGTCAAGGGTCTTGCCAAATTGAGAATTGCTGGCCCAGGTTTAAGTAGAAATACGTATTGACTTTGTATCCAAATAATAATATCCTTAGGGTTACTTATACGAACGTTCCTGCCGAAAACATACGTCGATATTTCTGTTATGTTCTAATGTGTTGTGATATCTATTGTTCCGCCCGTGAGAAGAAATACAAACTGGCATTCGATCAATTTACGCAGAATAATCCTGCCGGAAGACTTGTTTGCCAAGTTTGAGGTGAGGCTAAGGTATCAGCTCATTCTTGATTGCGAAGTGGAGAAATATGAATCCTTTTTCAAGATTATGCGGGGAGCGGCCCGCAACTTCTAAACTAGAACAAGGAGGACGTGTCTGTGGGTCGTCGCTCCGACTACAGTATACGAAATGAAACAATGAAGATCTATCTGCTTCGCCATGGTGAATCAGTTGATGACATCGAGGACAGCTATGGCGGAATTGCTGATTATCCTCTCACGGAGGCGGGTCGCCAAACGGCCGATGATCTAGCACGCAAATTGGTCGGGGCAGGAATCGAATTACTCTACAGTAGCCCTTACAAAAGAGCAATTGAAACCGCCTCTATAGTCAGTTCAGCCCTAAGGTGTGAAGTCAAGACAATCGATGATTTGAGAGAACGCAATTCGTACGGCGTGCTGTCGGCTATAAATAAAGCTAAAGCTAAAGAGATCTTTGCGCATGTTCTACGTGATCTCAAGCAGAAGCCTGGAGACTACTACTCTGAAGAGTTAGTGTGTGGTGCTGAACCTCGCGCCGAGTTTGATGCGCGAGTAAAAAAGGCATTTGAAGAGGTGCTAAAAGAATCCGTCCAATACAAAGTCATCGGCATTGTGACACATGGAAATGTTACAAGATCAATATATCGAAACATCCTTGCCGTCAGCGGGAAAATCGAATTAGATTTGCTGGCGACTACTATTATTAACTATGCTCCAGCATCAATGGAGATCGTAGCTAAAGAAGGTATCACCGTAAAACAAGGCTAATATCTTCTAAATCGATACTGTTGTACTTCAATACAAGACTCAAGCGAGCCTAGCCGTATTTTGGCGATAGTTTTCTGTCGGCGATCAATAATAGTATGCGTGATAGGGCGAAGTATGCTTCGCCCTATCACGTGGTGAATCCAACCAGNNCCAAGTGCATATCCCAGAAACCGGCATAGTGCTTCAAGCGAGAAGGCGCGTTACAACTAGATCTTTTGAGTAATTGATATGGAAATACCAATTGAGCTTATCGAACAAATAGAAAAAGGGAACTGCGTATTGTTCCTTGGATGGTCTCCACCGGATACAGACGCGCTGAGTGAGAGAATACTAGCTCAGCGCCTCGCGGAACGAGTCCAATATTCTGACCCGCTTGGCCCGCTCTATAAGGTCGCTGAATATTTTGAAACTGAACGTGGATCTCAAGCCCTTGTGCAATATGTGTGTGATGTTGTCGAGGAATATTCGGATCGACCACCTAAGTATTATGACTTGGTGGCGGATCTTCCTTTCAACATCATAGTATCAACCTCCTTAGATGATTTACTCAAAAGAGTGTTGCAAACGAAGGGCAAGCGCTACGTTCAAGTTATCAAGAATGAGGAAGTATCTTTTATTGATGATAGTAGATTGCTGCTTGTAAAGCTTTATGGAGATGTCGAGAATAAATCTTCGTTGATTATTACTGAAGAGAACTACCTAGGGTTCTTTGACGAATTTGAGAATCTCTCGGACTTACTGAAATTCTATTTCAGAACTAAGACATTGTTGTTTGTAGGGCACAGCTTGGACGATCCTCATTTTCGACAGCTCTATGCCCACGCCAATCAGAGGACAAAGGGATATCAGCGGCGAGCCTTTGCGGTCAAGACTGCATCGTCGCCATCTGAAGTACGCGTGTGGCAGCAACGTAATTTAACTATTCTAGATATGGATATTGAGGACTTCCTACTTCAGTTGAAGCAGAAAGTCAGAATCAAGCATTTACCACCTAAAGATTCTATAGCTTCTGAACAACCCAGCGGTCACGAGGGCGACAATATGTACAGATCGCCCTACAAGTTTTTGAGTAGCTATGAGGAGCAAGATTCGGACATTTTTTTTGGTAGAGAAAGCGATATTGTTTTCTCACTCCGGCGGTTGCTTTCCTCAAAAGTGATGACCCTGTTTGGAAAGTCCGGGTTTGGTAAAACGTCCTTGATCAACGCTGGTCTAATTCCTCGCTTGCCACGCAATGTCTATTTGCCTGTATATGTACGATGCGCATCCGATCCGTTGGTCTCTATTAAGCATAACGCGATCGATAAAGTCATGCGGTTACACGGTGATGACGCTACCGAGTTGCGAGAACGTTTAATGGCAGACTCGTCTCTTCCTCTGGCAGGCTTTATTAGTCGCTTAAAAACCGTGGATAAACGTTCGTTAGTAGTTTGTCTAGATCAATTTGAAGAGTTCTTTATTTCTTTGGGTGATGCTACATGTAGGCAGTTTGAAGAAGAGATTTCAGATTGTATTGAATCGCCATATATAGATGTAACTTTCTTGTTTTCATTGCGAGAGGATTTTGTTCCTGAGCTTTACGACCTCAAAAAGCTGCGAAATCTCCTGGAAAACCACTATCGTCTCAAGGCGCTAACACTCAAGTCAGCCAAAGAAGCGATTGTCTCCCCGGCAAATAAGTTTGGGTTCACTTTTTCTGATGGCTTAATAGATTTGATTGTAAAAGAATTGGCTGAAAACGGGCTGGTTGATCCTGCTCAACTCCAGATTGTGTGTGATCGACTTTATAACAGCAAGCCTGACACAGCAAGTGAAGTAAGTCTTGATTTGTATAGAGACGATTTAGGCGGTGTTAAACGGATTCTGGCGGATTATGTAGATTCGATTTTGGATAGATTAGGCCCCAAACGGCGACACGTAGCTCAACTACTCCTGCGCGGGATGGTAACATCATCATTGACCAGGATCCCGTTGGGCATTTCGGATGCAACGGTGGAAGCGGGTAATGTTGAGAATTGGACCCAAGAAGACACTATCCAATTACTCAATGACTTAGTTAAGGCTAGATTGATCCGACGTGTTGCAGACGCAAACGAGGAATACTACGAGCTTACCCATGAGTATCTTATAAACAAGATCCAAGAATGGATAGATTTCGAAATACTCAAGATAAAACAAGCACAAGACTTGCTTCGTGAGGAGCACAACAATTGGAAAAATCACAAAATCCCAATGAGTAGATCTGCTATAGAGATTATTCACGAACATCGTGAACAACTGAGTCTTAACAACGAACTCAAGGCATTTATTCTTACAGCAGTTGCAAGACATGATGTGGAATTTGCTTACTGGATTAATCGTAATAAAGGTAATCCGCGAGTAGTCGAATCACTCTTGTGGCTG
>PMBQ01000005.1 GCA_003152955.1 Candidatus Bathyarchaeota archaeon | reverse complement strand
AGAAGGCCAGGAGAGGAGTTCACAAAGCGGCAGGGTGTCGAAGCCACCCAATGAAAAATCCCTACCAGCTTTCACCAGTAGGGATTCTTCTTTAATCACTGTAGCGGGGACAAGTGAATTCGTTTGTGCGAAACTCTATGAGACCTATTGCTTTCAGTTCTGACGAAAATAGGCCAGAATTTCCCCCTCTGTATCATGTCCGGGGAGTCAAGGGTGCCGAAGAATTACACGAACAAAATCCCTCGGGCATGTGAGTACCCGGAACCGGGCACACTCTGATAGAACGCAAAAACCCCTTGCTTGTAGTGGTTTGTCGACAGATCTCGAAGTTATCTCCGGCCGAACTCGCACACGACCCTGGTTGCAGTACGAATGCAAGTTCTGTGGCGACGTTCACGAATCTTCCGTCAGGGAGTGGGCACTACTACACGGTCGAGTACATGCCCACGGATTCTACGGCACTCTTCGGTACGCTCTATTGGGGGAGCAAGAATGGGATCAGGATTGCTTCGGGACAAACCACTCATGAGACGTTTGTGCGGAATGCGCCGTACGCACCGGCAATGTGTGTATTCGACAACCTGACGAACGCGAATGTCACGTCTCAAGTCGTTCTCGTTGGTACGCCACTTAGGATTGATCTGACCGTGAATAATCCTTCCTATCTGGGTGCCGATAGCCAGTCAGTGAGGGGCCGTGTCGTGCTCGATACCAACAAGACGCTCCCCTTCGAAGTGGAGATGTCCAGCACGTTGCTGGCGATGCCTGTAGGGAGCACATCGACCATCTCCTTCGGCTTCACTCCGCACGCCCCGAGATCCTACTACAGGGCAGGGGCTCTCATTGCCACGATCAATGGGACCGACACCTATACCGAGGGATTTACTACATACGATCAGCCGTTTTTCACTGTGGTGGATCTAACTTCAAGTGTACAGGAGAAAGCTCTGCCAAAGGACTTCGTTCTCCCTCAGAACTACCCTAACCCGTTCAATCCGAGCACCGTCATTCACTGTGAAGTGCCCCGAGAATCCTATATCAGCCTGAGAGTGTACAATCCGCTGGGACAGGAGATCCGGACGCTCATTGATGCAACCATGTCTGCCGGCGTGTATGAGGCGGTTCGATGCGGCAGGATTGCAAAGTGGGATGTACATCTATCGGATGAAAGTAGAGGAGTTCGTCACGTCGCGAAGGCTCCTTCTGCTGCGAAAAGGAGAGACTCAGGCTCAGTTTGCCCGCCGGGTCGGCACGATCCAAGTACGTATCGCGGATTTCGAGGCATCGAGATGCCCGATCCGGCCGACACACCAGCGGCTCCTTGACCTAATCGACACCGAGGCACGCCGGTGAGGCACCCATTCCTCAACCAGGTCCTCAAGCCCGCCTTCACGCGGAGCGAAAGGATCTGGATCACCGTCCAGCTGGCCAGGGATCTCTGGCCGACGGGACTGGAGACGGCACCAACCGGGCTCTATGTCAGGTCTTAGCGGAATCCTTTTACCTTGTTACGTAAGACAAGGAATTGGAATGTTGCGAAAATGTAGGCGAGCCTTGCACATGATAACTGGGGCAAGTATATTGGACACACAAGCGCGGTTGAACCGGGGCGTTCCCAACAATCTCTTCAAGCAAACCTCACCACGCCGTCCGTCGACTCTCTAGACGGACGGCTTTTCGTGTCATCGGACGACCACGGCGACATGAGCCTCTTCGATCTATATACCTCCCGGTCCGCTCTGACTCAAGACCAACTTTGGTCCCACCTCGAATACCGACCCAGCTTTCCTGGAACCTACCGGGTCAATGTTTTGACCTTTGTTTCGCAACTCGCGAACCCAATCGAAAAGCTGCTCGTAAAGGCAAGCGGGCTGTCCGCCTCCGAAGACCGTAAGAGCGGGGACATCCATTTCCTCTACTTGAGGAAAACTTTTGCGAAGCGGAGCCCGCCGGAATCCCTTGAGGGTTGCTGCGTTGTAATACCGTCAGCAAGGCGACGCGTTTGGCACGCGATTGCCGACAGTTCACGGTTCTTCGCAGACGTAATGCAGCCGCTGGTCGAAAGATGTTATCCTTCGTTCACGCGAGCGCACCTGACCACATCGGAACTACAAGAGACACTTGAACGGCATCTCTTCAGAAGAGGAGAGATGCTCATTCGATGTGTGAAGGCAAAGCACGGTATAAAGGGGGATCGGCGCGATACTACACAATACGAGACCCCACGATCACATTCCGAGCTCTTTGATCAGGCGAAGGAGCTCAATGAACAGATATCCAATATTCAGTTCGATGTCTGTTCAGAACTCGACGGCCCGAGTAACTTGTCTGCCTTTCTCTCTCGAGAGGGGGTCAGCAAATATCACACAGGCTCGGTAAATCTCTTTGTGCATGCCCTCCTGGATTCCATTTCGCAGACGGTTGGTGAGAAGGCCAACATCCTCTCAAATCGTGCCCGATCAGCTCAGGCGTTCAGTCTGAAGCCCTTAGAAATTCTCTATGCGGAGGAAAAATTCCGCGACCGCCAAGATAACGATCGCTTGATTTCCCTCTTGAGCCAGCTGAGGCATGGTGTTGTGTCTGTCTTCCACAATAATCCTTATCTGCATTTGTCATTCCTAGATTATCTTGATGGCTCAAGCTTTGACATCTTCGCGGTTGATTCAAAGACACTCTCCATCGTTCCTGCCTTCCGGTCTTCAACGGTTGCCTTGATGCGTCTATGCGAGGCGATTGACAACGAATTTGAAGACGGTGTAATCAAGCAAACCACCTTCAGAAGACCCACCTCCAGCGATTTCCAGGGGTCCTTGGATGGCACCTCCTGAGAGATCAGCTTCTCTCCCTTTGGATGAAGAAGCAGTAAACGATCTCTACAAAGGTTACATAAGGTACGACCTCTGCCTGGACATAGTCTCCTGCTGGGAGGCTTTCTTCGCCTGGTGCGCGGAGCAACATCCCAGCATTTGTTTCCACCGGTTTCCCGTCTGTCCAGTCCCTGTTGGCAAACCCCTGACGCCAGACTTCTGTTGTGCTTATGGGGACAAGTACGGTTTGGTCTTCGATGTAAAGACTGGAATACCGAACGACCAGGACATGAGGAAGCGTCAGATTGAGAACAACATCCTGCCACAACTTAAAAAGTACTCGGAGATCTCGACGTTCAATTGCGTAAAGTATGCTCCGGGAAACGGCCTGACAAATTTTTGGGTGGTGAAACCTAAACTCGTTGATGTGGTTATTGTGGGGAATTATCTTCAGTCTGAAATCCTTGCAGATTCTCTATTCGGGGCCCTAGACGATCCGCGGAACAAGGACTTCGTGCCCGCGCGACCACCTATTCTTCTCATAGAAAACAGACCAGGTGATCTCACGTCCAAGGCGTACACTTTCCGGAAACACCATGACCCTCGCAATGGAAATTTCGCCGACACAGGCCTGAATAGTGAGCTCGACCTGGGCCGCAAGTTAACCACAGGCGATAAGACATTGACTGTTCTCCCGAAGGCGTTCATGGACTTCAAAATTCAGACCCCGTTGGTCAATGATGATCCGCCGCCCCTTTACTTGGCGAGTCTCCTTTGGACCCGGTACCTTCCAGCGTTCCTCGATGAAGTGAA
>PMBQ01000297.1 GCA_003152955.1 Candidatus Bathyarchaeota archaeon | reverse complement strand
GCATATGCACTCAGAATGGCGAAACCTAAGGGCAAGTCGTTGGGGGATTTTTCCAACAGAAAATATTCGTCAGGCCAACTAGCTAACGAAATATCTCATAATACTTATTAGAGGCTTTTTGGGCTTATGGCGACTTCAAGGTCTACGAGCGTCTTGACTAATCCCTCAATGCAGCGCACGAATTCGAGTCTCCTGCTTTCACTCGTAGGCGTTATTGTCCTTCAGTAGCCCGCTCTCCAATCAAATTGGGAAGGGCGGGTTGTAAGAAAACTAGTGATGAGGCTAAATATGACAAAAATGCGCGGTGCACAGGCAGTCGTAGGCGCTCTGGAACGCGAACGCGTGGAGGCTGTTTTTGGATACCCTGGTGGGATGAACATGCCCATCTACGACGCCTTATGTCACCCAGATCGGGCTGAGAAAGGAATCAGACACATTCTGGCCAGACACGAACAATCTGCCGCCCACATGGCAGACGGTTATGCGCGTGCTTCCGGCAAGATTGGTGTCTGCATGGCCACCTCAGGCCCCGGCGCAACGAACCTATTGACAGGTCTGGCCACAGCATACATGGATTCCTCACCCATTGTGGCGATCACGGGCCAAGTTCCCACATTCATGATAGGTACCGACGGCTTTCAAGAAATTGATATTGTCGGAATGGCAACCTCCGTAACAAAATACACTTTTCAGCCCCTCAGCGTCCGAGACGTGCCCCACTCGATCAAGGCGGCGTTCTATTTGGCGAACACTAGACGCCCCCAGCCAGTTCTCGTGGATATTCCCAAAGATGTTCAGCAAACTGAAGATGATGTTGAGTTCCCGGAACATGTTCAGTATCCACATTATGTTTCGTTGCCGAGCCCTGATCCCACGATCGTGAAAACCATTGCCCGAACGGTTCTGAGCGCAAAGCGTCCGGTCATATTGGCTGGAGGTGGGGTGAGAATAGCGAATGCGTATCACGAACTCCAAGCTCTCGCGGAATTATTAGTGGCGCCAGTTGTAACGTCTTTCATGGGAAAAGGGGCCTTTCCCGAGAATCACCCACTCTCATTCGGCTGCGTCGGGATGCACGGGTCCGAACGCACGAACATGCTCATTCCAGAATGCGACTTGCTTCTGGTGATAGGTGCAAGATTTTCAGATAGAACAACAGGCAGGATCGAAAAGTTTGCTCCAAACGCGAAGGTCATACACATTGACATAGACAGAGCTGAGATAGGCAAGAACTACAAGACTCCAGTCGTTTTTCTGCTTGCAGATGCTAGGAGTGCATTGCAGGCTCTACTGCGAGAATTAGACGCCGGTATGCTTGGTGGCGAGCGGAATTCGTGGGTAAAGCGAAATCAGGAGGTTGTGGTGATGGCGCAGACAGCGCTCGATGGCAATGGCAAGTCGCACCTGAGCGGAGTTGAAACAATCAAAATGCTCCGCCGATTCATTCCACTAAACGCCCTCGTCGCTACTGAAGTTGGGCAACACCAAATGTGGTGCCTGCAGCACTTTCAAGTCATCGAGCCTGGAACTTTCATCAGCTCGGGCGGACTAGGAACGATGGGCTTTGGATTTCCTGCTGCGCTTGGCGCGAAAATCGCTAGGCCCGATGTTCCTGTCTTCGATATTGCCGGTGACGGAAGTTTCGCAATGACGGAGAATTCTCTCGCGACCAGTGTCGAGGAAGACATTCCAGTCACAGTTGTGATTCTGAATAACCGCATGTTGGGAATGGTGGCTCAATGGCAGCGGCTCTTCTTCAACCGACGATACTCTGCAGTGCAGCTTGGCAGATCGCCAGATTTCATAAAACTCGCTGAATCTTATGGAGCTGAAGGAATTCGCGTGGAAACGCTCCCAGAACTCGAAGCCGCCGTCAAGAAGGCAATCAGTTCTCCAGTGACGACAGTAATCGATGTCCCCATCTCGCCAGAAGAAAACGTGCTGCCGATGTTGCCCCCTGGCGCAGGCTTGAAAGAGATGATTGTTGAATGAGTCAGGGCGGCCGTCCAAGGATCATATCAGCCCTGGTTGAGAACAAGCCCGGTGTTCTATATCGAATAACGAACCTGATTCGCAGAAAGTCATTCAACATTGAAAGTATCGCGGTCGGTCCTGCCGAAACGCCTGGCCTTTCAAGGATGACCTTCACATTTTCAGCAGACTATAGTCGATTCGACCAAGTCATGAAGAACATAGAAAACTTGGTGGATGTGCGCATGGTTGAACCACTCGAAGAGAGAAACGCGACCGTTCGCGAACTTGCACTGGTGAAACTTTCACCTGGAGCTCCGGTCACGAGACCCGAGGTTGTCAAGTTCATTGAAACGTTCCGCGCGGACATCGTGGATATGTCAACTGATACACTGACTGTCGAGATTTCGGGCGATTCGGATAAGATAAATGCGTTCGTGAACCTTGCCAGGAACTTCGGGCTGATGCAAGTCGCGCGGACGGGTGCTGTTGCGCTCGCTCGCGAAATGATAGTTCAAAAGGTAATGTAAGAATGGTAAAAGTATACTACGACAAAGAGATCGATGTCGCCCCAATCGTTGGGGCAAACATAGCAGTGGTAGGCTACGGCAGTCAAGGTCGAGCGCAAGCGCTAAACCTACGAGACTCTGGAGCCAAAGTCCACGTTGGTTTACGGAAGGACGGGAAGTCATGGAAGCTAGCGGAGAGCGATGGCTTTCAGCCACTCTCCGTCAAAGACGCATCCGCAATAGCAGACACAATACTAATCCTGATCCCCGACCCCCAGCAACCAGCCGTATTCAAATCAGAAATAGCGCCAAACCTCAAACCAGGCAAGACTCTCAACTTCGCGCACGGCTACAACATTCACTTTGGTGATATTGTCCCACCGAAAGACGTGGATGTGGTGATGGTGGCCCCGAAGAGCCCTGGACAGAGAGTGCGAGAATTGTACTCGAACGGTTTCGGAGTACCCGCGCTCTTTGCAGTGTACCAGAATCCATCTGGTCATGCTCGAGACTTAGTCCTCGCCCTGTGCAAGGGGATGGGTTGCACGAGAGCCGGCGTGATCGAAACCACCTTCAAGGATGAAACTGAATCCGACCTCTTCGGAGAACAGGCCGTCCTGGTCGGTGGACTCATGCGACTCGTAATCGAAGGATACGAAACCCTAGTTGCAGCCAACTACCCGCCAGAACTTGCCTACTACGAAACCTGCAACGAAATGAAACTAATCATGGATCTGGTCTACCAGTACGGATTCGTGGGGATGCTTCAGCGTGTATCCGACACTGCAAAGTTTGGTGGTCTAACCGTAGGGCCTAAAGTTGTTGATTCGAAGGTGCGAGGCAACATGAAACAGGTCCTGGAAGAAATACGGTCAGGAAAATTCGCCAAAGCATGGACCGGGGATCCAAACAAGAGCGCCCGAGAATTGGACAAGATGATGGCAGACCTCTCCAACCACTCAATCGAGAAAGTGGGGAAGGAGATCCGAAAGCTCTCGGGTCTAGAAACCTAACTCCGGCAAGAAAGGGTGGAACCAGAC
>PMBQ01000295.1 GCA_003152955.1 Candidatus Bathyarchaeota archaeon | reverse complement strand
GACGTCCACGGCGCCCCCATCAACCCATATGCCAGAACTTACCCTCGCGAATTCATCCAGACCGGTGTTTCTGCAATTGATGGAATGAACACTCTTGTTAGAGGTCAGAAGCTTCCCCTATTTTCGGGTGCAGGACTACCTCACAATCGAGTTGCTGCACAAATCGCGAGGCAAGCGAGAGTCAGAGGAACAGGCGAACCATTCTCAACAGTCTTCGCAGCAATCGGAATAACCGCAGATGAAGCACGGTTCTTCAGAGAAGACTTCGAGAAACAAGGCGCATTTGAACATGTGACGATGTTCGTCAACTTAGCCGACGACCCCGCTATCGAGAGAATACTCACACCACGAATGGCCTTGACAGCAGCGGAGTATTTTGCGTTCAAGCTTGACATGCATGTTCTAGTCATACTGACTGACATGACGAATTACGCGGAGGCGTTACGAGAAATCTCCGCGGCTCGGGAAGAAGTGCCAGGCAGGAGAGGATATCCCGGGTATCTGTACACCGACCTCTCAACGATCTACGAACGTGCCGGCAGAATACACGGCGCAAAGGGTTCTATTACACAGATGCCGATTCTGACAATGCCTCATGATGACATAACACACCCCATTCCCAACCTTACAGGCTACATCACGGAAGGTCAACTGATAATTGACCGAGGTCTGCATAGGAAAGGAATCTACCCACCAATCGACGTCTCACCATCACTATCGCGACTCATGCGCGAAGGCATCGGAAAGGAAAGAACCAGACAGGACCACAGAGAAGTCTCCGACCAGCTCTACTATGCTTACGCTGAGGGTCGAGCCTTCAGAGATTTGGTAGCCGTCGTCGGAGAGGAAGCACTCTCTGCGAGGGATAAAATATACCTGAAGTTCGCTGACGACTTCGAGAGGAAGTTCATCGGTCAAGGTGAGTACGAGAACCGTGACATTGAGAAGACCCTCGACATTGGTTGGAATCTCCTCGCGGCGCTACCGGAAAGCGAATTGAAGCGGATTGACCCAGCCACAATAAAGCAGTTCCATCCGAAGTACCGATCTGGAACGGGGTAGTGAATGCCCGAACTGATTGCGGGTGTTCACCCAACCCGAATGGAATTGCTCACCCTCCGCAAGAGAAGGAAAATAGCGGAACGAGGAAGAGACCTTCTTAGAGAGAAACTCGATGCTCTGATGATAGAGTTCTTCCAGTTCGTCCGAGACATAAGCACTCTCAGAACAAAGGCGCAGGACCTTCTCGCTGAAGCCTACGGAAGCTTCGTTGAAGCACAGATGGCCATGGGGTACATGAAGCTCGAACAGACATCGGTCGGAGTTGACGATAGGTTCTCAATTGATTCCAAGAGCAGAAACGTGATTGGTGTAACGATCCCCTACATTCAAGTGAACGTGAAACCTCTAACCGGCTTTCCATACAGTGTTTATGACACTTCAATAAGACTCGACGAAGCCACGCTCAAGATGGCCGATGCCATCAAGGCGATCGCTGAACTTTCGAGTGCTGAGGCTGCTGTTAAGAAGCTCGCCGAAGCCATCGCAGCTACGAAAAGGCGAGTCAACTCACTTGAGTACGTGATCATTCCACGAATGCTGATCACTATCCGCTACATCGAAATGCATCTGGAAGAAGCGGAACGAGAGGATTTCTTCCGCTTGAAAAGGATCAAGAGCAGAATGGCCAAGGCTGAGAGGGAGAACGAAGCAGCCATACCTGCATCGTAGTTCACGGACGATGGGTATTCTAGGAGCTCCCCTTTAGCGAGAGTATCGCTTTTGCTAGATCTCCGCCTGCGTCGATGAGAGCCTTTCTCGACTCCTCAACGCTCTTCCCTGTTTGCTGAGCCACCAACTGTGCATCCGCATCTGACGCAACGGGTTGAACTGACTGCTGTAGCTGGGCTTCGGACACTCGTCCACCTGCAATCTGGTACATCGTCTGCCCTTGCATGTTGATGACCGTGACGCTAGGCTCATCGATCACTATGTCCTTCGACGCGGTCTTTATGATGACCGCGGAAACGTCAGAAATCTGATCCATCTTCATTCCCATCTTCTGCATCATACGCATGGCGTCGCGTCCACCCGGGGCGCCGCGTGCAGACTTCATCGCCTTATACGCCAATTTCACTCACGTCTGAATTGTGCCTGTCGAATACAATAAGAATATCGCAACGGGCTTATCTCATCGGTTGAATCGAAAATTCGACAGACTCTAAGAGGCTACCGTCAGAAATCATTTTCGTGACAGCCTCAATGGATCCAGATAATGGTCGATCTTCCTTCACCATGGACACCTTTTCACGGATTTTCAGATAGGCAGCTCGCGTGCCTCTACCGCATTTGTCCGGGCCGCGAAAGTCAAGCCCCTGAGCCGCGCAAATTAGTTCGATGGCAAGCACCCGTTGCGCATTCTGAAGGATCTCCCCGGCCTTCAACCCTGCAATCGGGCTCATGCTGACGAAATCTTCCATGTCTCCGGAGGTCGGTATCGTGTCGACCGTCGCAGGGTGCGCAAGAACCTTGTTCTCCGAAGCCAAGGCCGCGGCGGTGTACTGGAGAGCCATGAGTCCCGAGTTTAGTCCCTGCAATTCTTTAGATCCAACCAAGAACGAGGGCAGTCCGTTGCTAAGTTTTGGATCAAGTAACCGGAACACTCTCCTTTCCGAAATGTTGGCTACGGTTGCCAATGCAATCGAAGTCACATCCATGGACATTCCAACAATCTGACCGTGGAAATTGCCTCCTGACAACACGTCTGGACCATCTGGGAAGATGAGAGGATTGTCCGTGGCCGAATTCATTTCGATTTCCACCAGTCTCTTTGCAAAGTCCACAGCTTCTCGGGCAGCACCCATAACCTGGGGAGCGCACCTCAATGAGTAAGCATCTTGGGGAGCCTCATTCTCACCAGTGACATTTCCTTTCAAAAGATGACTACCTGAAATTATCGACCTGAG
This sequence comes from Candidatus Bathyarchaeota archaeon, assembly GCA_003152955.1. The sequence goes on along the minus strand of PMBQ01000295.1, from coordinate 5,428 downwards.
GTTGTGAGCAGAATCGATCTGACCTTTGTAGGGTCTAGCCTCGTGAATTCTGGCGTCGAACGCTTGAGCGTAACCATGTAACGCTTCAAGTGATGCTGCCGCGGCGACCTCTGCAATTCTCAAAATGTTCTCTGCATCATGTACTACGAGCGCAGCCAGGGCGGTGGACATTTGCGTTCCGTTATTCAAGGCGAGGCCCTCTTTCATGGACACTGAGAGAGGTGCAAGTCCTATTCTCTTCAACACTTCAGAGGTGGGACTCAACTCCCCGCGAAATTCCACAAATCCCTCACCAATCAACGTCAGCGCCATGTGCGAGAGCGGAGCGAGATCACCACTCGCCCCCACCGACCCTCTGGATGGTATTATCGGATGGATGCCTTCGTTCAAGAACTGCTGTATCAGTTGAGCTACGATGAGTCGAACTCCTGAAAAACCCTTTGCGAGCGTGTTTAAGCGAAGAAGCATCAGTCCCCGCACGACATCGGTCTGGAGATTCTCCCCGACGCCACAGGCATGACTTCGCAGAAGATTCGCCTGAAGCTCGGACGCCTGATCCGATGTGATCCTCGTATTGCTGAGTGCACCGAAGCCGGTTGTTACTCCATAGATCGTCTTCCCTTCACGCACAAGCTGTTCTAGGGCTGAGCGCGATTTCTCGATTCGGGTGATTGACTCTTCCGCCAGCTCGACGCGATGCTTCAGTCGTGCAACGCGGACAAGCCCCCGGATTGTGAGTGATGATCCGTCAACAATTACAGACTCGACCAATGGAACATTTCTCCCGATTTTCCGGTGATGATAATTGGTGACTGAACCTGTAGGTCGAGTATAAGAACGCTCATTGGTTATGTTCGGCTGATTTCTCTGTTCCAGTCCGCACTTTCACAGCTACTCCTCGTTTGAAATACTTCATGTCGTTCCCACTCAACACAGCCTTTCCCACCCCGAGGAGTTTCCCCTCCTCGTTGGTGACTACAACTTCCTCGGCTGGTCGCAGGCTTTCGTCTGCGCGAACGACATGTTTCGCGAACACGTCTCCACCAGCTTTGATGAAATCTGCGACATCGTCCTGTACAACCACCAAGTTAGATGGATGCTTCATTGCAGACAGGAACATGAGAGCACCTTCACTCGTGAGTGCTATGTACCCGTCCTTTGGCCTCATGGTGGCGATGAGCGTCCCGTTCTTGTAGATATGCCTCATTCTACCCGTCCGTCTCGACAAGGCTACCCGTATCCCTTTGGCAAACAGGGCCACACCGGCATCGTGCCCAAACTGATAGTTCGCTATGCCCATGAGTTTTCGAAGCTGGGGGGCTGTAGGGGATATCAAAACGATCGCTGTGTGATAATTCGAGAAACCAATTTAAGCTTCGACCAACCGCAAGGCCATGTGGGAAGCCCGGCTTTTGAATTGCGACATATGCGGAAGGGAGATAACAAATCAAGCATTCAAGGTCATGGTCGAAGGGGCGAAGATGCTGGTCTGCGGTCGATGCCAGCGTCTTGGCAAACCCTACGTCGAAGAGCCAGCCTTCAAAAGTCCCCTGCCCAGAGGAATTGTTGGCCCCAGAGTGATTCAGAGGAGAGCCCCGGAACTTCCCAGGGGCATGGACGAAACTGACATTGTCGAAGACTGCGCCGATCGAGTACGCCGCCAACGAATGAAGTTAGGACTGTCTCAAGACCAGCTCGCAAAGAGCGTCAAGGAGAAGCTTTCCGTCATTCAGAAGATAGAAATTGGAAAAATGAGTCCCGACACCAGACTATGTAGGGCACTTGAACATCAGCTGAAAATCAAGCTGCTGGTTCCTCACAAGGAACTCGTTGACGTGCCCAAGACGGCTGCGCCAACCGAAGTCACTCTGGGGGACATCATAAAGGTCAAAGGGAAGGGTAACCTCAACCTTGAGGGTTAGGTCTGTTCTACTCTTTTACCATGCTCTGTTGGGACAATCCTGAGCTTGGCGTTCGCGAACTCTTCCTGCAGCCGGCGGTGTTCGAACAACCAGTCGAGAAAGATGCCCAACGCGCTTACTTCACTGATCGGCTGACTCGTCACGGCGACATTCCAGTCAGCTAAGTGAAATAACTCCCCTGGCACTTTCTCGGCACCAACGACAATCAACTTGTCCGCGTTAGAGGCTCGAATTCGGTCGATGATGCTTGGCAAGGGAATTCCATATGCAGTTAAGTGCACAATTTTCCCGTCCGCTTTCTTCCAGTCTGCGATTACTCGACGCCGTGACTTCCCGGTCTCAACAATGAATGACCCGCCGAATCGAGACCTCACACGATCGATTGTTTCGGAAAGACGCCTGTCATTAACGTCTGAGATTATGACCCCGTCTGCGCCTAGGGCACGAGCCGTCAGGCAGACGTGGGTTGTTACGCGTACGTCTCTTTGGATTCTATGACCTATACGTAGGACTATTAGTCGAGAATTCCGTGCGGTATTGGTGGTCATGATGACCTAACTTAGCGGGTTTTGACGATCAAATAGATCCCGATGAGAAAGACTAGGCTTCCAACGAGTTCGATTATGCCCACCCTGAAGTAAGTTGCCGGCGACACTCCGCCCTGGGTTACGAACAGAGATCCTGAGATATCTATCATCGCCCCCGCGAAGAATAGCATGAACCCAAGGGTTGCCATAGTTTCTCTCATTTTCTGCAGCCCGCGGACGCTAACACGAAGTCAGTTCGTATAAAAGACTTGCTTGCGTTCGACGAAACGCTTGCTTCACCAAGAAAGAATTAATGTAAAGAACCACGTTAGGTGATATGAATAGCTTTCCTGGTGACTCAATTTTGTCGGTGCTTGACGAGGAAATAATCAAAATCGCGAACCTCTTCGGAGGAGAAGAGGCTGTCATAGTAGTTAGGAGCCTGAAAAAACTCGGTGAAGCGACAGATGAGATAATTGCCAACGACTGCAAGGGCGAGAAAGAGGTGCGCTTGAACAGCGTCCGGAAAATCCTGTACAAACTGTATGACCACGGCCTCGTCTCCTGCACCCGCGTTAGGGATGAGAAGACGGGATGGTTCATCTTCTATTGGAGACTACAGCCGGATCAGCTGGATGCCTTCATCCGGAGCCGTAAGAAGAGAGCCCTGGACAAACTGCAATTGCGACTGGATTATGAAAGAAACCACACTTTCTTCGTCTGCAAGACGGATGCGGATATGCGCATGACTTTTGAGGAGGGCATGGAGATCTCGTTCAAATGTGCCAAGTGCGGCAACCAACTCGAGAGTTCTGAGAATGGAGAAATGATCACCGTCCTTGAGATGAAAATTGAGCAGCTGGAGGCTGAACTCAGCAGGTAAGAAGCGCTGAGCAGATCACGATTCACACTGCTTCAGAAACCGGGAAAGGTTAACGCTGAGGACTTCCACGCAACTGTGCAGGAATCCCTGTCGCGTCTTAAGGGAGATCTGTCGGCCTCAGCTGCGCTTGCCGGGTTTTCTGACAACGGATGGGCGAAGATAGACATTGAGGGCGAAGACCGAGAAATCTTTGAAGAACTCATTTCGCGAGAGCTCGGTCGGGCGCAGACTGATCTCGCCCAAATAGAGAATCAGAGTAGCTACTTGGGAATCGTCAACACCGTTGGTGCTGATCTCGCGGTGGACATTGGGATAGAGAAACCAGCTCCGCTGAATGTGGCCGTAAGTCCGAGGGCTCTGCGCGCGCAACTTTGTGACGGAAAGCTGCTCTCCTGTAAGGAGATCACGGAACACTATTGCATTCACACAGGCAGCAAACTAGCAGTTCGGATTACGCGATTGGAACGAGACGCAAGAAGGCTTGAAGGATGGTTGGCTGATTCACAGATAGAGCTCTTCTCAGATCAAATTGCATCACGTCTAGAACGGGTCCAAGTCTTCGATTGCACTCGGCAGCGGGTCGAGTTTGCTCTGCGCAGCGTAAACCTTGAGCGGGATGTGATCTCAGTGGAACCAAATACACTGACGACGCACTCAGTTGTGTGTAAGCTTGGGACGAACGCGATTGGGTTAATCCCCAAGCTAGGATCGGTGTTGAGGAGAAGCGGGCTGATGCCATTCCTCCCCAGCAGAATAATCACTAGATGCCGCCAATGGTGAGTGACTTTGAGCGGGCACTGGAGACTTCTTGACCTGAGTTACCCGTCGGCATATCAGAACCTGGCTCTAGAAGAAGCGCTAGCGCGATCCAATGGTTCAGTATCCATGCCCACGATTAGGACTTGGATCAACCCACTAGCGGTGGTGGTGGGGCGTTTCCAGGAAGTCTCGGCAGAGGTCGATGTCGACCTATGTCAGCAGAATAGTATTGAAATTGGCAGGCGTTTCACGGGTGGCGGTACAGTTTTCCATGACAAGGGCAACCTGAATCTCACAATTGTTACACCAAGACAAGAAGGAATGTCGCTTAGTAGATTGAATGAAATCAACTGCACCGTAATTTTGAACTTGCTCGACCAGCTGGGAGTGGAGAGCAAATTCGTTTCACCGAATTCGATTGAAATTTCTGGGAGGAAGGTTTCTGGCGCTGCAGCTGCTTTGGGCAGAAACTTCGCATTCTGGCATGCGTCAATCTTGGTTTCCACTAACACAGACCTACTGAACCAAGCTTTGCTCCCGGGGAAGGTGCCGAAACAGACAAAGTTCATTCGTAGCAGATGGCGGCCGGTGGTCACGTTGGAAAAGGCGCTAGGTGAACGAGTGGAGTTGGAAGATGTGAAGCACCAGCTGGTCCGCTCGTGCGCTAGATCCTATGAAGTAGGACTTGAAGTCGGAAAATTGTCAATAGAGGAAGAGCGACTGATGGAATCGCTTCATGCCAGAAAGTATCGCACTAGTGAATGGAACTTTCAGGGAGTCTGTGGCTGAAGTAGTTTCCGAAGAAATGTGGAGGGACTCACACAACGATCGCGGTGTGGGTCCTCTCAACACCTTTCAAGGATTGGACTTTCTTGACGACTAGCTCAGACAATGAGTCCATGTCGGGAAGCTCTAGATAGACTATGACATCATACAAGCCTGTCACTGAGTGAACCATCTTGACACCTCGAACATGGGCAATAGCTTTGGCGACTGAACGAGATTTGCCTAGTTGCGCCTGAACCAGAATGTACGCCTTGACAACCAATGCGGGCACCGGAGCTTGTAGGTCACCAATCCACGCCTAGAAAAAGGCTCGCTTTCGCGCTCCAAGGTCGGGGGCGAAATCGAATCGTCACCTTCGTGATCTCAGGTTAGCGTGGAAGATTCTTGAGTGTACGCTTAGAATCCCTCAAGACACTCAAACCATGTCAAGGGCAATCTGGAACGAGAGATGGGTACGGCCTGGTCGAATATGGAGTTGATTTGTCGAAAAAGACTATTACACCCGATTCAGCTTGATGTGTACTACGCGTTTCCTGAAGCTAGTTCTTCAT
>PMBQ01000171.1 GCA_003152955.1 Candidatus Bathyarchaeota archaeon | reverse complement strand
TAGTTGATGATCGGTGTGGCAAACACTCCGCCAATACCGCCGACGTTCGTTATCGTGAACGTGCTGCCCTGAATTTCATCCAGGGTCAACTGACCAGTACGAGCTCTTTCGCTTAGCCTGGCAATTTCCTCTGCGAGCTGTGTTATCGATTTGTGGTCTGCGCCTTTCAATACTGGAACGACGAGTCCTTGCTCTGTGTTGGTAGCTATGCCGATGTTATAGTACCTTTTGAGAACGATCTCCTCTCTTTCATCGTCTAGTGTTGCGTTGAGGTAGGGATATTGTTTGAGCGCGAGTGTGAGCGCTTTGAGTATGAAGGGCAGGAAAGTCAATTTCACGCCGCGTTTCTCGGCAGATTCCTTGGTTCTCTCCCGCAGTTGCACGATCTCGGTCATATCTACCTCGTCCACATGGGTGACATGAGCAGCCGTATGCTTTGACTTGACCATTCGTTCAGCTATCTTCCGCCGAATTCCTCTGAGCGGAATCCGTTCCTCATTGCCGCCCGTTTCGGGAGTTGGTGCAGTAACGGTTAGAGCTTTTGCTCCTGATTTCTTGAATCGATGAACATCTTCATCAACTATTCGACCGCCCGGACCGGTTCCTTGAACCAGCGAGAGATTAACATCAAGATCCCTTGCCAGCTTGCGAGTGGCTGGTGTAGCCAATATCTCCTGTCGCTTCTCGAGTACCGCCGCTGACGTAGCGGGAGGCACAACTTCTGTCTTGATCGGAGATGGCACCGGAGTCTCTAGACTTGGGGAGGTAGACATAGTTGTGGTCGTCTGTTCGCCTTTCTCGCCTATTGCGAGCAGAACTTGTCCAACTTTAACGACCTCGCCCTCTTTCGCCATGAGCTTCAGAATAGTACCTTTCTTCGGTGAAGGAATTTCAACATTCACCTTATCCGTCATGATCTCGACGAGTGGATCGTTTTCCTTAACCTCCACGCCTTCTTTCACGAGCCACTTCACGACTTCACCTTCGGCGACGCCTTCACCAATATCGGGTAGACGGAATTCGTAGACCATTTTCCTTCATCTTCTACTATTCGCGTGTAGATTTCAATGTTCAAAAATTGTGAACTTTCTCAATGGCGTTCAAGACGCGGTTCGCATTCGGCATATAGTCATCTTCAAGGACGTAGGGGAACGGCACGTCGAAACCAGCCACGCGGATGATGGGCGCTTCCAGTTGCAAAAGCGCTCGCTCCGCGATTTGTGCTGCGATTTCGGCTCCGAACCCACAGGTCTTGCATGCCTCGTGCACGATGACAACTCTCCCGGTCTTCTTGACTGAGCTGATGATTGTTTGAATGTCAAATGGAAGCAGAGTTCGAATGTCAACGACCTCCACATTGATTCCTTTGGACGCCGCAAGTTCCGCGGCTTCCATGGCGATGTGGAACATCGCCCCATAGGCGAAGACAGTTACGTCCTCTCCTTCACGTGAAATGTTTGCTTTGCCTATCGGGACTGTGTAGTCCTCATCGGGGACATCTCCTCTTACGGTTCTGTAGATCTTCTTCGGCTCGAGAAACAACACGGGGTCAGGATCGCGAAGCGCTGACGTTAGCAGCCCCTTTGTGTCGTATGGGGTCGCGGGTATCACAACCTTGAGTCCAGGCGTGTGAACGAAGAAGGCTTCTGTGCTTTGTGAATGGTAGTGGCTACCCCTTATGCCCCCGCCGTAAGGGGTTCGGATCAATACAGGTGCAGTATACTGACCACCCGAACGGTACCTGAACTTCGAGAGTTCGCTCTGGATCTGGTCGAATGCAGGGTAGATGAAGTCCATGAATTGGATTTCTGGGACGGGCTTCAAACCGTAGAGAGCCATTCCTATTGAAACGCCAATAATTCCCGATTCCGCTAAGGGCGTGTCGATCACGCGGTTGGGTCCAAACTCATTGTACAAGCCTTCCGTGGCTCGGAACACGCCCCCGTTCACTCCCACATCCTCGCCCAATAGGACGATCTTGTCATTTCGTCGCATCTCATCGCGAAGAGTGCGATTCACTGCCTGCACGATGTTGAGAACAGTCAACGCTTACTCCTTCATGTTCTTTTCCCGTTGAAGTTCACGCAGCTGTTCTTCCAAGTGCCAAGGCATATCGGCATAAACGTCCGTGAAGAGGGTTTCTAGAGCCGGACGAGACACTTTCTCTGCGTATGTGATCGCTTCGTCTATTTCTCGATTTGTATCCTCCTGCGCCCTCTTCTCGTCCGATTCACTCCACAATCGCTTCTTCTCTAGATATCTGCGAAATCTTATGATGGGATCACGTCTCTGCCACGCCTCAAGTTCTTCTTTGGTTCTGTAGCGTGTCGGATCGTCGGATGATGAGTGCGGTCCCAAACGATAAGTCACCGCCTCGATTAGAGTTGGACCCTCACCTTTGCGAGCTTTCTCTACTGATTCTTTTGCTATACGATACACGGCGAGAATATCGTTTCCGTCAACACGGACCCCTTCGAACCCGTAGGCTTTGGCCTTGATCGCAATTGTCTCGGCACCGGTTTGCCTTTCAACTGGAACAGAGATCGCCCAGTGATTGTTTTGGCAGAAGAATATGGTCGGTGTTTTGAAGACGCCGGCGAAGTTCATTCCAGTGTGAAAGTCATTCTCGGATGTAGCTCCTTCTCCGAAGTAAACCAACGTCACAATCGGGTCTCCTCTGATCTTCGCAGCCAATGCAGCCCCCACCGCGTGAGGTAGCTGTGTTGCAATGGGCGCGGACCCGCTGACGAAGTTAGTTGACTTGGCGCCGTAGAGGTTGGTGAGCTGGCGACCTTTTTCCAGATCCTCTGCGTTTGCAAAGTACTGGTTCATTAATTGCTTCAAAGTTACGCCACGCAGGAGCGCTGCTCCGATCTCTCTGTACGCGGGAAAGATCCAATCCTCGGGTTTGAGAGCGTATGCGCTTCCGATTTGACACGCTTCTTGGCCCAGCGAGCCGATGAAGAATCCAATCCTGCCCTGTCTTTGCAGTTGCAGCCCACGGATGTCGAGGTTTCTAACAAGAACCATGAGTCTGTAGAGCCTTCTCAGTTCATCCTTCTCGATTTCCGGCTCGATCTCCTCGACATAGTCACCAGTGGGTTTGATGACCTGCATTAGCTCAACGGTCAAAATTCGGCTCCCCTGAAGCAGTCGGAAACGAGCGGGAATCCTGGGGTAGGGCTTGTAAATCTTGCCCTTTCAGCTAAGAATTCCGTAACTGTCCTTGATTGGAACTTTGCACGTTATTGCGGATTAGTGCTTCTAGGAACAACTCTCCAGCTCTATATGAACTACGGACGAAAGGTCCAGCGGCTACGTAAAGAAATCCCAATTGTTCCGCGACTTGTTTGTAATACTGAAAACTCTCAGGTCTCACATATTCACGCACAGGTGCGTGGCCCTTTGTTGGACGGAGATATTGCCCCAATGTGAGAATGTCCACCTCGGCTTCTCTAAGGTCCCTCATTGTTTTGAGAAGATCATTTTCGGTTTCACCCAGTCCGAGTATTATTGATGTCTTCGAGCGGATACTGGAGTTGAGCTCTTTGATGGATCTCAGGACGTTGAGTGATTGTGCATATGTTGCCCGAGAATCACGTACGTTGGGTGTGAGCGGCTCTGTGGTCTCAATGTTGTGAGCTATGACTTCAGGGCCGGCCTTCACAACCTTGCTTAGGTTATCGGTGTTTCCTTGGAAATCGGGGACCAGAACTTCAGTTATCACATTCGCATCGTGTTGTTTGATGGCTTTGATTGTGGCTGCGAAATGACTGGCGCCTCCATCGGGAAGGTCGTCGCGGTCGACGGAGGTGATGACTACGTACCTGAGTCCCAAATCCGCTATGGTCTTGGCAACCTTCAGCGGTTCGAAAATGTCCAACGCGCCATGTGGGTTTCCGCTCTTGACCATGCAGAACCGGCAACCTCGAGTACATGTGTCTCCCATGAGCATGAAAGTGGCTGTCCCGCCACCCCAACATTCCGCAACATTAGGGCAGTTTGCTTCTTCACAAACAGTGTGCAGGTTATGATGTCTGAGGGTTCCCTTGATCTTCTCATAATTCTCACCTGTCGGATATCTCACGCGCAACCATTCAGGCTTCTTGTCGAACCGTTCTTCGTGAATCTGCAGCACGCGTGAGTATCGTGGCATGTTGGCACAAGCTGGTGAGGTACGATTAGTTCATGCTTTTGGCTTTTGCCTCGATCCTGAAGGAAGGCGGAAGATATGTCATATTTTGAATCCAAAGGCTGAAGCAAAGGATTCGACCTTTCTGAAATTGTTGAGGAACTCGATCCCTTTCTGGGTAAGACTGTAGATCTTGTCATCAGTCCCCCTCTCTTGTATAACACCCAATGTCTTTAGCTCCTCAAGGTACTTCACCAATCTGTCATGGGAGAGATTTGCACCGTACAAAATTCGGGTGGGTTTCGCTTCATTGCTCTCACGTTGAATCACGTGCATGATGTCCAAATAGATCCGCAATTGAGATCGATACTTCGCCGCGGGCCTAGTAACTGGCCTCGCTTCGCTCGAAATCATAAGGCTTGATTCACCCTAAGCAACATCGCGAGCAGAAGCAGGAAACCAAAGAGTTGAGCAATGTGAGCCAGAGGGAAGAAGACTGGAATCAGAATGAACATCAGGAAGAATAAATGTGCTAGCGCAAGTGAAGCAAATGCGCCGAAAACCAACAACGCATTCGTGCTCTTGTTAATGCTGTAGTTTATGACCATCTGAGCCGTTATGTAGACGAGGAGAAAGATCAGAATCAACTCGGTAAACGCATTGCGTTCAAAGAAGAGGATGGACGCGATCGGGGCGGCGGCTGCTAACTGGACAGGCACGTTTCGAGTCTGCTGGAGGTAAGCTACAACAAGAATTCCATAGGCGACGAGTTGAGCGATGAAGTTGATCGTATATCCTAGTGAGTAGAGAAATAGTAGACCTCTAAGAAAATGAGAGATCAAAACAATTATGCCTGAAAGAGCATCAACGAGCAAACCTGCTCCTAACAAGACAAAGCTGAAGTGAAGATAGAGGAGCGTCCGTTCCTTTGACAGTCTGTAGCCTTTCAATGCTTGATAGGCGACTGCGAAGGCAATGGTGAGAGCGATCAGTTCCATCAATGAGTCGAAACCCAGGAACCAAGAGAGTGCAAGCGGTGGAGCAGCCAACGGGATACCCTCTCAAGACTTCAGCAGGCTTAGGGCCTGCTTTTCAGCATTATGCACAATTCATCTAGGGGCGTCGTTCCGGAACTAGAATTCTTGTACGCGTCACTTGATGCGTCTCAGGTGTCAAATGCTGTGTTGACTGACACCAAGAAACGCTGCCTTGTCCACGAATCTCGTGGTCAAATGTCACGAGGCTTGTGAGCCGTGGAACGCCTCCACTTGATTTGAGAATTGGATATCATTAGTGCGCAGGCAACGGTAACGAAGAATTCAGGCTGTATTCTCAGGTTGTTGCAAGAGGCACCAGCTTGCCGTTCATGAAGAAGCCTTTGAGCCCACACTCATCGCAGCGGGCTCCAAGTTGCAGGTCCGACCACTCTTCATAGTATATATTGAGAGTCTTCGAGCCACATCTTGGACAAGGATGACCTTCCGTCTTATCCAACACTTACCATGAAATATACACACATGCAGCCATATAGAGGTTAGAGATGAGTGAAAATAACAAGAATCAGCCAAGAACCAAGCGAAAATGAAGAGGCCCTGATCTAAGTTGAGAATTGCACCAGCGTCAACTCAATGAGGTTTAGGCGCATGCAAAAAGTCTCAATGATTGGACTTCCAATCTACACTCTCGCAGAGTATCGCGGAATGGGCATGGCTGTGGAAGCCCTGCGCCGGCTCGGCATCACCGAAGCCGTGAACCAACACACCCAGGATTTCAAAGACCTTGGCGACGTTAAACTTACCTCGATAGAAACAGACTCCGGACCTTCAAAACTGAGAAACTTCCCCCAGTTCCTGCGAGATACAGAAAGCATTCTGCGAGCGAAATCGATTCAGATGATTTCGTTTTCTGTTTGGGCGGAGAATGCGCTCTCATCACGGGAAGCTTGGCCGCATTCAGAACTAAGTTCAAAGGCCAACCCGGCATGTGGTGGATGGATGCTCACGGGGATTTCAACATTCAAGAGACTACAACCTCGGGATTCATTGGCGGCATGTGCTTGGCGTTCGCATGCGGTCGCGGCCCAAAGCTGACCCCCGCCATCGAAAAAGCTAGGCCTCTACTCAATGAAGAAAACGTGGTCCACCTAGCTAGCAGGTCACTTGATCCTCTGGAGTTGAAAGCCATGCGATCCTCTCCCCTTCGATTGTACTCGGCCTCCGACGTGCATAAGATCGGTCTGCAAAAAGTGGCACAAGAAGTAGCTGAATACCTCGCCGCCAGAAGCGACTGGATAGTCTGCCACCTCGATGTAGACTCCATCGACCCAAGAATCATCCCAGCGGTCAACTTCCGCGAAGAAGGAGGACTAACCATGGAAGAGGTCAGAATAGTCGTTGATGAACTGCAGAGGACTGGCAAACTGAAAGTTCTCGATTTGGCGGCATACAATCCATTGCTAGATCACGACAATGATGCAGGCAACAAGCTTGTGAAACTCACATCTGAGATCTTCTCTACGCAACCATTCAATTGATTTAACTAAAATCATCGGGAGACCGATACGTCCATCCTTCAAACTTCATATGGCACGCCAAACTAGCGAAATAAACTGAACACGATCTGGTATCATGAATGGACATGAGTTTGCGTTGTCCTTGCTGTGATTCGGACTCCATGGCGCTAAGTCAAACTGAGTATGAAGTAGAACACTTCGGATCCGTGTTGCTGAGCGCTGCAACTTGTAGAAACTGCGGTTACAAACACACTGATGTAATGACTCTGAACGCCAGAGAACCCATGGTCCTGACGGCGAAGATCAATTCGATCGATGACTTTAACATTCATGTTGTAAAGTCTGGCACCGCAACCGTTAGCATCCCTGAGTTCGGAGCAACTATCACGCCCGGTTCTTATAGCGAAGGCTACGTCTCCAACATAGAAGGAGTACTGGAAAAAATCGAAGACTCGCTAACATTCATGCTCAGCTCTGCCAAGGGAAAAAGCCTCCAGAAGGGAGCAAGAATGTTGAAGAAGATCCGAACCGCAAGAGAGAAACCGAACTTCACTTTCGTAATGAAAGACCCTTTCGGCAACAGCGCTCTCGTGTCATCTAAAGCTGGAAAAATCAAAGAGCACAGACTTACCAGAACCGAACTTCTGAAGGTAAAATTCGGCGAACAGGCACTTATTCAGAAGACGAAACAGTAGTCACGCCATTTCAGCCTTGTGAGCGATCTTTGCGAACTGAAAGAATCGGATGGGCCAACGGAATTCTCATCCAAGCAGGGGAATCCCGCTTACTACTCGATCCGACATTAGGCAGGCTCCTAGGTGAAGATTGGCAGATTTTCATAACGCATGCTCACTCTGATCACACGTATGGTTTCAACACGGTTGCCAAGAAATACTCGACACCTGAAACGCTGCAGATCTATCAAGCCCTCAAAGATCGCGAAGTCAAGAACGCTCACATGCTCAAAGTAGGAGAAAGAATTCACGTTGACGACTCGGAGATCACGGTCCTCAACGCTGGACATATGCTCGGCTCTTGCCAGTACGAGGTTGCAACATCTGAATTTACTGCGCTGTATACAGGCGACATAAACTACGTTGACACCCTTACCACACAGGCTGCGGAGCATAGGTCATGTGATTACCTGATCATCGAGGCAACGTACGGTCACCCCTCGTACATCTTTCCACGAAGAAGCACCATGTACGCGGATATTGTCAGCTGGACAATGTCTGAAATCAGAGAGGGTAAGATCCCAACGTTCCAAGTATATTCGTCAGGTAAGCCCCAGGAAATGGTTCGACTTTTCAATGTCTATACGAAGATTCCTGTTGTGTGCAGTCCAACAATAGCTCGTGCAAGCCACGTTCACACTGAGAACGGAGTCAAACTCGAATACTTTGACTCATCAACTGCGGAGGGAAAGCGCGTACTCAAGAGCGGAGGTTGCGTATACATTACGACCACAGGCCGGGACCAAATACCGAAAAACGCGTCACGTGCTGTTACCACGGGTTGGGCGATCCGCCGGGCCTTTCGCAAGTTCACGTCTTTTCCGTTAAGTAGCCACGCAGATTACAATCAATTACTAGAATTCGTCCAGAAAGTCCATCCCAAGAGAGTGTACATATTCACCGGCTATTCCGACATACTCGGCGCAGAGATAGAACGGAAATTAGGAATCAGAGCTGGACCCCTGCCTGTAATCGCCCAGACTAAACTTCTGGACTTCAAAGAGACGACTACTTGAACGTCAGATACATGAACAGGCTGACGGCGACAAGCCCAATAGACATCATGATAACGACTTCAGGTCGAACCTTCACTCCAGGAGTTTCTTCCTCGAAGAAGCGAAGTAGGCCTGCGCTTGCCGCGGGCATCGGTGCCTCGCGTTTTCGTCTCTTCTCGCGTCCACTGGACAAGGCTGAGTTTCACTAGTTTTCTTGGAGCCTGCTCAGGCAATTAAACCTTCATTTTCACCTTAACTGATGAGCCTTTGGATTCAGCGAATTCTGATGTATTCATAGGCGTTCTTTGCGCTTTCGAAGCAGAAGTGAACTTTCTGGAAGTCCTTTCGGAAGGCCACTACATCTTCCTTTACTTTCTTAATGTCCTCTTTGTCGATGATGATTCTCTTGATGAACTCCGCAATTTCGCTCATGTGACTTCCCTTCATTCCAATCCGCGTGATTTCTGACGTTCCTATCCGAATTCCGCCTGGGTTAGTGTAGTGTCGTCCAGCTTGAATATCTCCAGGCAGAAGCTGCCTATTGACGATAATGTTGGCGCTTTCGAGTGCTCTCTCCATGTCTCCACCTAGAGCATATTTCGTAATGTCAACGGCGACTTGGTGTGACTCGGTGAAACCTTTGTGCTCCGCTAGGACGATTAATCCCCGTTCGTGGAGCGCTTGTCCCAAGGCCTTGGCGTTCTCAATGATCTGTCCTGCGTATTCTTTTCCAAATTGAAGCGTCTCAGCGAAAGCGATAGCCTTGCCAGCCAAGTGGTGCAAATGGTGGTTACTCGTGTTTGAAGGGAAAGTTGCCTTCTTAATCTGTTCACTGTAGTTTTCGAAGGAGATTACCGCCCCCCCTTGAGGGCCGAATAGGGTCTTATGGGTGCTCAAGGAAACTGCGTCGGCACCTTCTCTTAGGGGGTCTTGAAAGCGCCCCCCTGCGATCAAGCCTGCCACGTGTGCCGCATCATATGCAACTTTGGCGCCTACCCCATGAATCACGTCCGCCAACTCTCTCACGGGATGAGGGAAAAGAAATAGGCTCCCACCAAACATTGCGAGTCTTGGTGGATTCTTCTCTTCCTTTGCCATCTTTTCAATCTTCTGTTTGGTCTTGTCGATATCGATGTTCATCTCCTTGCGGTCGAAGGGAAAGTATTCCACTTCCAAACCGCGGACCGCGCCTGCGGTACCAGAGAAGTCTTTCCGCCCGGTGGATATGTG
>PMBQ01000415.1 GCA_003152955.1 Candidatus Bathyarchaeota archaeon | reverse complement strand
GTGAGCGTAACGTGAGATCGATGAGGCAGAGCGTAACGAATCGTTGTCGCCGGGTTAAAGGGGTTGGGGTAGTTCTGTACAAGAACCGGCGCGAGTGGGAGCTCAATACAATCGACCACGTCTGTCAATGTGGTCTTCACTGCGATGGTGTTCGAATATCCGCTCTCTCCGCTGCTGTTAGATGCACGAACCCGGTAGAAGTACTTGGAATCAGCCGAAAGGCCTTGCACAATCTCTTGATTTGTGGTCACAACCCTATTTCGGTATCCGGTTATGAAAGTACCGAACAGACTATCCGCCGACACATCTAATAGGTAACTCACTGCATTCGCTGCAGGATTCCAAATCGCAACAAACATTTCTCGGGTGATGTTTGTTGCAGGAAGAGCCACCGGTAGAGCCGGAGCTGTGGTCGAGTAGGCCGTGCGATAGACACCGCCCCCATTATCGGTTCCAGCATAAAGATACCCATGCGAGTCAATCGCTAGCGCGCGAACCGTGAGATCGTCCATCCCATCAACTTCCTGTACCCATGTGTCTGCGTTATTTGTCGACCTGTGGACACCACCGCCATAGGTTCCGGCAAATACATGTCCTTGGGAGCTTACTGCAAGGGACGAGATGTTTGTGTTCATCAACCCCTGATTCTTCGCCGCCCAATCTTGGCCTAGGTTGGTTGACTTGAACAGCCCGTCGTTCGTCCCCACGTATATTGAACCGGCTTTGTCAAAGGCAATTGTAATGGGAATGCGCCCTGTGAACGAACTTTGCCCGATTTGGGTCCACGTCTGTCCGTCATCCGTTGAACGGACAATCTTCGTGTCGACGACCTGGCCGTTGCTGCTATTGATTAGCACAGCCCCCGCATACACAAAGCCTGTCGACTGACTAACACTCAACGCTGGAAAGATGTAGTTCGTAAGCTGATATGCAAATGTCCAATTAACACCACTGTTAGTGGATCGGGAAATGAAGTTCCGAATACCACCGCCCCCGACAAATACGTACCCTTTGGAGTTGACACATATTGAAAGATGAGGTCCTTGAGGTTGACTGATCCTAATCCAGGTGTCCCCTGCAGAATTTGACGCGATCAGACCGCCCAGGCCAAGGTCGTTGCCAGCAAGTATCCCTCCGTCGAGATATACTGTCATACACAAGATCAAAGGCCAGACGTTGAGGCTATTGGGGGGTGGAGAAAAGGTTTGCCACGATTGCCCACGGTTAGTGCTTCGACAGACTCCGGCGTATGTTTGACCTGTCTTCCAACTCACAAGACCGGCAAAGACATTGTCGCTAGGGTTCACCGCAAGCGAGCCAATTTGAATATCCTTCAGACCCGTGTTGTTCCAAGAGATCCCTTGGGCATTTACAACTGATTCTGAGAAGGCTAGTAGGACTGCGACAGCAAGGCAAAGAGAAGCGATGCCCATTCTGTGATTCTTACCAAAGATGGTTGTGTTCATCTTTCGACTCCCTCAAAAGCTCGTCTTAGAAAGAAGTCACGCTGCTTTCCGTTGCGATTGTTGAATGCGCTTTCATTCTCCCTCTGTCATCTGGTAAGCATGACATCTCGCCGCAACCCGCCAAATGAATTGCAGGTCTTCCCATTGCAGTGCAGGTCGCACAAACTGGCCATCTCCCACCCTGCAACGATCGCGTCACTCATCTGAACGGAGCCTATGGTTTCCACATCAGACAGGCGATATTTCAGGCCAGCGTTCTAGTAACTACATTTCATCTGGTAAATCACAGCAACTTGTTTTCTGCTAAGCTGGTCTTTGACCATTATCGCCCCGCGCCAGGGTTTTGGATTCACCAATTGTTGGCTCGGAAAGAAGACGACCTTCACTTCTGTTGAATGGTCCTTTCCATCCCCCCAAGAGAATTCTGTTGGTGACACACGGACATAGTCCACAGGTGATGAGATGCTGATGCTCACTTTCCCTCTGGTGATGATTTTGAAGGATCGGGTCACGGCTCCATCTTTGACTTTGCAGGTGACAGACACTTCTGAAGGAGAGGCCGCGATTTGCTGGCATACACCCAAGTGATAGAATGAAACGCCGGCTAATACGAGGGCCAACACTTGACGAGTTTTCATAAATCAACTCCTTTGTGAAGTTGCCTTTCCCCTAGAGGGACCACGAATGCCCAGGTTAGTTATTACTTGACGAGGTTCAAGACATCGTGGACTGGTTTCGATGATTTTGCTGGGACGATTTTCTACGTTGTGGGAAAAACTCTCATTCTCGCGTGTCCATGACGAAGGATTTCTCCCGATGATAAAAAATCTCAGTCCGACTTCGCCAGCTTACCGTCAGCCGCTACCTGGACGGCGAGGACGTTGACGACATCTGCAGCTCGCTCGGCTGCTCGAGGGCCTGGCTCTTCAAGTGGGCCAAGCGCTACAGTCCCGAGGGCGAGACTTGGGCCGAGGACCTCTCCCGGCGGCCCGAGTACAGTCCGCGGCATATCCCTCGGCAGATCGAAGAGGCCATCCTCGCGGCACGGCGGAAGCTTGTAGCTGACTACCGCTTCAGCGGGCCGCAGGCGATTCTCTGGGAGCTGGAAGACCAGAGGGCAGACGCCTTGCCATCGCTGAGCACGATCAAGCGGGTGATCGCAAGACATGAAGGCGAACCGGGGCTGGTCCCCTCCGGTCGCACATCGGATCCGGAAGCACGCTACCGGCCCCGCGGCAAGGCCTATCCGGCGCCCCCAAGCGGCCGGGCGAACCTGTTGCAGCAGGGAGACTTTGTCGGGCCTTGTTACATTACCGGAGGCGCCAGGTTTTACAGCCTCCATGTGATCGATGCGGCCACCCGGAGGGCTGCCCTGGAGCCATTGGAGAGCCGACAGGATGAGGTCGTTTTAGGGGCTGTCTGGCGCATCTGGCGCCGCTTGGGGATCCCCCGGCGCTTCCAGCTCGACAACGAGATGTGCTTTTACGGCAGCCCGGCCCACCCGCGGGGCACAGGCCAACTCATCCGGCTCTGCCTCCGGGAACACGTGGAGCCGGTCTTTATCCCGGTTGCCGAACCTTGGCGGAACTCACTTGTGGAGAAGTTCAACGAGCAGTTCGAGGACACGTTCTTAGGTGCGGTCGAGCTCCGGAACTTCCGCCACCTGAAGGAAGCCGCCATGAGTTTCGAGCACAAGCACAACCGGCTTTTCCGCTACGCGGCGCTCGATGGCAGGACGCCGAACGATGCCTTCGCCCGCGAGCACGGCCGCCACGCCCGGCTCCGCCTGCCCGAGACGCCGACCGTGACGGGTTTGCCACTGCCGCATGCACGCAAAGGGACGTATCGGCTCATACGCTTCATCCGCTCGGACCGGATGCTGGACATCTTCGGCGAGAAATTCCTGGTGCCGAAGCAGGCCGTGTACGAGTACGTTACGGCCGTTATCGATGTCAAAGAACAGGTCCTGAGCGTGCTCCTGGACAAGAAGGTCCTCGCCACCATCGCCTACGAGCCCTGATGAGCCGGCCTCCAAGTAGGCGGTAACTCCGGTCGCCCTACGGGCTCCCTCCGTTACCGCCTGAGTCTGAGAGAGAGCCCAGGAGAATCAGTCTACGATGTCCTGGACCCTAAAACAGTCTACGATGTATTGAGCCCTGAGAATTACTCTTTAGGCGCTAGCGACCCGAAGGGGTTGATGGGTTGTGGGATGTTCCTTACTTTGTTGAGTTGCAGTTTTCTTCGGAACCTGATGTCCTTTTCGGGATGCCTAATCCGCTGATTTCTAAATCGCATATCTTATGTCGAATTGTACGGTTTGGGGATTTGATGGGCCAAATACCCGAAGTCGATATGACGTAGCTCCTGGGGATCTCCTTTGATACTGCTTGCAGTTTGAATGTCACGACGAAAAAGCCAGAAAAAGAGTAATTACCTAATCCCCTTTCCTCTATACAAGGGTGCTTGAGTGGGCACTATTGACTCTTTCAACGGTATGATTAGATTTAATTGCAGAAACCTCCCCCCGAGCATAAGGCGATGCTTTCTCCCGAGAATTACGAAAATACTAGCAAGCAATCGCTTCTCGCCTCAGGATTAAGAGAGCTGATTCGAGAATTCACCACTGGTGAAGCCTCTGAGAGCACATTTCTGCAACTATTCCGGCAATGCCAATCGCTGGCCTATGCCCACCTCATGCTCAAGATTTCTAAGGGAACTCTTAGACTTTCCGCGACTGGTCTGTCTCATCGAGACATTGCAGTCGATACGATAGCCGATCTGTTTTCAAGGGACGAATTGGGGCATTATCCTCAATTGCGAGCATATTTCTCGGCCTTGGATTTGGACAAATCCACAGAAGAGGAATTGCTCGCTCATCTCCGACGGCTTATTTCGTCAAAGGTCAACCAGGGACTCTTCCGGCTTATCAACGAGATCGATCCTGTAACGGGAAAAATCCTTCGCAATGTGAAACTTGCGATCAAAGCCCTCTCTCTGTTCCAAGAATTTGAGCTTGCCGGCGAAACTTGGATCGTACCGAGTGCAGTTGATGCGCTCGATGATCTTCCAGCTTTCTCAGAAGCCGACTTGTATCTGGAATTCTCGAGGAATGCCCGCAGTATCGAAACCACGCCTGATTTACTTTCCAAACTCTCCTCGCTCCTGAGAATGCAGGATGAGCATAGAAGAGCGATCCCGCTAATGACTGCTGTTTACGTTATTCGTCAGATTATTACCGCGCCATTGCAGATAGGAGAAGGCAAGAGCACAACAGAAGAGGCAATTTCAAGAGAAGAGATTCGGGAAATGATAAGGAGTGCTTGCGAATTTATCTCATCCACAAAGCGAGCCAAATACATCAGCACGAAATGTGTCGATCACCAGATCTACGAAAGCTATTTCCACGTGATTGAGGGATGTTTGGTAAGAGAGTTGGTCGAATTTGACAAGAACGGATTCACATATTATGTGGCTCTCAAAGAGATATACCCGGATCTAACCGAGCACCAGTATAGGAGAATTTACAAGACCAAGATTGAGTATCTTGGCAGGCTGGCCCGCGATGAAACGCTCCGTCGCATCCGTAGAGGATGATAAATAGGGATATTTGAATGTGGTATCAAACTGGAAATCATAATCACATGGTGGATTTCAGCACGAAGGGAGATCTGAGACCAGATTAGAACATGCAACACTTCGATGAGCACATATTGGACCTTTATGCCCTCGGGTCTAGCTTGGTTGAGGATTCCAGTGAAGAGATCGAGGCCCACATACGAGTTTGCCGGCGCTGTGGCGAAGTAGTGGATTCTTTTCGCGCTATTTACCGGACAGCGACTGGAGACTTCGAGGAAACCACTACAGATGCTGTCTCAGATTTGCCGGTCAGAGCGTCGCGGACCCTTCAGATAGCTCTTCAGAATGCACCTATAGCAAGAATACCGACGTACCGCTTGACCTCGATTTCGCGCACTCGACAATTCATTCAGCGCCACCCTATCATCAGCGGCGGCGGGACATTCGCAGCTTTGGCAGTGGTAACAGTGCTAATTGTTACGTTCCTTCGAACTACAAGGGAGGGACAGCCAGCTTATCATCATTTGAATGAATCGGCCGGGACCCTCGAAATCTACAACAAAAGGAATGAACTTCTCTGGTCGTTGCCCGGGCAAAACATCCACTCCGCGAGGAATGGTGAAGAGGAGACAGGGGACACGCGCACTGTTGTTGCTGACCTAAATGATGATGGGACGAACGAAGTTGTCTCTGTACTGTTTGGACTCGGGGCAAACAGGGATGGAGATGATATGGTGCGATTGTTCAGTCCGGACGGAAAGGAAATCTCGCAAACACAGCTTTCTCATGAAGTTGAATTCCACGGTGTCAA
Source organism: Candidatus Bathyarchaeota archaeon (assembly GCA_003152955.1). Next base: position 2,129 of record PMBQ01000415.1, on the reverse strand, counting down.
ATATCCCTCTTACCTTTCACTGACCCGTGTCAAAGTAGATCGATTTGGACCGCAACGAGAAAACCTTATTGTCACCGAGGGACCGACAGGACGATCACCTTATGTCGTGGCTGCCCTTGACAAAGGCGGTAGAATCTTGGGCGAATACTGGCACTTCGGGAATTTTAGTTCCACTAGGTTGATCACAGACCCGGCAACTGGTCAGCTCGCTCTAGCGTTAGGTGGGACAAATGATGTTGCGGACAGTGTAGGCGAGGCATATCCGGTTCTTGTAGTCATATTTCCCGATAGGATTGCCAGCCGAACAGAGTCGCGGATCACTCCGGGATTCGGGTATGTGCCTTCGGAGGCCGAGGTCTATTACGTTCGCCTGCCCAGAACGCTTTGGGAGACCACAAACAATCTCAAGCCTTCAGTAATGTCGCTGGAGATACGAAAAAACGAGCGAGGAGAATGCATCCAGCTAAAGACAGGACACCGGTATGACCCCCAGAAGGACGTATTTGAATACACATTTGACTCTAATCTTAGCCTCCTGTCTGTCAAAACCGACGATGCAACTCGGGCACGATACGCCTCTCTGGCGGTGGCTAAAGTGGGCAAGAACAGTGGCGTAGATTCATATATGCAAAACCTAGCGAGGCAGGTTCGTTATTGGAATGGCAGTTGTTGGGTGGATCAACCTTATCGACTCATAAAGTAATTGGAGCTGTACAGGATTAAGTCATGCCTATTTAAAATCTCTAAGTGTCGTGCTAGCGGTGCCCGGGTTTTCCTGGTAGCGCCGAATTGGTTCAAATCCCCGCGTCTTGTTTCTTCAGAAAAGAGAAGCCCAGAACTTTCATCCTGAGAGCCTATTTGATGATTCTAAGCTATTCCGCCAACAGAAAAGCCCCACCAGAACATGCGCGGGGCAGAGGTAAAATGTCGGGAAAACAAACCAGCTAAGCATTTGGCGGCCCGAATGTGGGTCGCCTTGCATATTGTGGCCTTGGAAGGTCAGACCATCAGCTTGTCGCCGTACGTCAGCATCCCGGCGTCACGATTGCATATCAAGGATGGGTCAGAAGCGGAAAATACTTCTCCTCAATGATCTGTAGATGGTGCTTTTGATGTCCGATGATCAGGAATCCCATCGCCAGGACAGACATTTCATACTTCCAGTTGATTCCCGTGCTCGTCAGTGCTCCGTCGTCGAAGCTCTCGAACATGGCAATCGTAGCGAGCCTGATGGCCTTCATTTCTCCTAGCAACGCCTCGATGTTGCGAACGTCCGCTTTGGAATGATCGGCAAGCGCCTCCGAGTCAAAACTCTGCGGGATCAATCCGCTGCTACGCGCAAATAACAGGGTCCGGTAACAATGAATCCTCTCGATGTCATTGACATGTTGAAGGATGCATTTGACGGTCCACTTGCCCGAAGCATACGTCCTGTCCCCAAGTTTGCGAAGCCGGTCATGGTCAATTGCCGTAATCAGCCGTAAACTCTCCTGGAAGGCCTGCGCCAAGTCGACATCATCGATCAGCCCGATGTACTGCTCATACTCCTCAGGCACGAAGCGAATCTCGGATCTTCTCATGACATTTGGCTCCTGTGCTACGCGGTGACGATAGACTCACAACACAAGACGCCCCCATCCATCATCTGAATAGGGGCGCAGTGAAGATCAAGAACAGAATTACAGGAGTATAATAGTCCGCACCATGCGAAAAGTCAAGGCTCAGCGGATGAAAACGAGTTTGCGCGTCTCCACGTAGCTGCCAGCTTGAATTCTGTAGAAGTACACGCCACTGGCAAGCGAGGAATCTTCGAATTTCAGCTCGTGAACTTCCGCCTCCCTCCTGTCAATCACCAGCACGGACACCTGCCGAATAAGAATGTCATACACCCCAGGCTCACATGCGATGCTCTCGGCCACTCAAACTAGATCGTTGTGCTTCGGTTGAGCGAGTTGGGGTGGTTTTGGCTCAGCATGGACTGCTGCGGAGTATTCAGACTAGGACGCACCCCAATTGAGCTTGAAATTCTCACCCAAGTCAAAAATAAGATCTTTCACCATGACCACCTTACCGCCGCTGATACTGATGACTGTCACACCACTATTCTGACCTACCCTCCCGCTTCGGTT
>PMBQ01000222.1 GCA_003152955.1 Candidatus Bathyarchaeota archaeon | reverse complement strand
ATTCCGTTCTGCGCCTTCAACGTCATACCCGAATGGTACAGGGATGCCATCCAACCAAAATACGGTATTCCGATTGAACAGTGGGAGCATGAGCATGGAACGACAATAGAGCAGGGATTGTACAAGGGCACACTCAGAAAGGGCAAAGGTCATGCAGCAGGATGCGGATGCCCACTTGGCGCACTCAACAATCTAAGCTCCGAACAATTGACAATCGAGAACGGCATGATAAAGGGAAACTAGGCCACAGAGCGTTCGCCCTAACCTTTCCCTCTTCTCACATTCAATTCTCTAGCACTACTCTCCAAACTGGGCTCAGCGCGGATGCAAGGCNNCAAGTTTCCCAACCGGTTTCGCCAACTGAAAACTGAAGATTTTTTTGGAGCCTCGATGTTACAGCGAACCATCGTCAAGGGGCATATCTCCAACAATGAACCATGATTATGATGTGATAATTGCTGGCGGTGGAATCGCTGGGATGGTCACAGCGGTCTCGACGGCGAAACACTCGAATCAGAACTTCAAAATCCTTGTTATCGATCGGAATTCCCGTCAAGAAGTGGGAAAGAAGACAGGAAGCGGATGGGTTTGTGGGGACGCTGTAAGCAAGAGCAGCCTCGACTTCCTTGCAAATGAGGTTGGGATTCACTACGGCAAACCGGAACTTGAACATGCTGTGCAAGGAATCGTTGCCTATTCACCAGATCACTTATCCAAAGCAATGTTCGAAGGCGGGGGTTTCCTACTGAACCGTAGACTCCTCCCACAAAGACAGCTCAACGATGCTGAGAAGATGGGCGTCGAGTTCCAATTTGATACCTACGCTGACGGGCTGATTGCCGAAGATGGTTTCATCAAGGGTGTGCAATGCAGATCCGCCAAAGACAACTCTGTGTCAAAGAAAACCGCCAAACTTGTCGTCGACGCCACTGGATCTGCGTCGCGACTGAGAACAGGACTACCCATCAAGAGCTACATTGAGAAAGAAATCGACAAAGAGAACGACCTGGAGTCAACTGGAAGATACATCCTCGAGTTCGAGCACGGCGTGGAAGACAATACTTTCTTCGACGCTGATTACGGCATAATCCACCTTGATCAAGAAATCGCGCCCGGAGGATACGCCTGGGTCTTTCCGAAAGGGAAGGACAAGATGAATGTTGGTCTGGGCGTCCAGAGACGGCTGCTTGAGAAAAGGAACAAAGAACTCGGAAGGGAGGACACGTTGCAATCGCTGATAGATGAGTATGTTCGAACGAATCCAGTGATAAAGAGCTGGAAATTGGCCGAAGGTTCAGAGGATCAGGGGAATGCGAAGGGTAGCTGGCAGGTTCCGGTTAGAAGACAGAACGATTGCTTAGTAGCAAACGGCTACATGATAGTTGGAGACGCAGCTTGGATGCCGCGCCCCGTAGACGCTGGTGGGATAGGCCCAGCAATATACGCGAGCACCATTGCCGGACGAGTCGTTGCTGAAGCTTTACAGCGAAATGACATGTCCGAGCGCGCCCTTTGGAAGTTCAACACGGAATATGTGAGGACCTACGGTTATCGAATGGCGAGTTTCGAGATCCTCAGGCGATTCCTACAAATCACAAACAATGACGATCTCAACTATGGCCTGAAACACTTCTTGGGTCAAGACGATATTGACAGCATAACGCGAAGAGAGCACCCTGATTTCAAGCGCGCCGACTACGGAAACCCGGGAAGGCTGATCTGGGCTATTGGGCGCTTGGGGCTGGCACGCGGATTGAAGTACGCTGCTGACAAGAGCAAAAAACTGATGGAGCACTACAAGAACTACCCATCCTCTCCAGATGGTTTCGAAGATTGGCATGGGAAATTCTTGGTTGAACTTCAAGAGGCCTACGCGAGATTCTCGTGAGCAGTCCTCGCTGGACTTCCACTTTTCACCGTCGCCAATAGGCACGCGCCATCTTCAAATAGGTCTCCAGACGCGCTTCAAATCCAATCGGAGCGCTGAGAACACAATTGCAGGAATTTCTGACGAGAGTCAAACCAAAACAGAAGAAATACTTCACAGAGCTAAGAACCGCACTCCTAGCGCTTCCCGAGATCGAGGAGTCAATTGAAATCGATGAGTTGCGGGGAGACTGGTGCCCTGCCTACCGGGTTAGGGGTTCTGATCTCGCGTGGGTTCACTTTGATGACCAATTGTGGCTTAGCATTCCAGTTGAACCGAAATTCGAGAAAAAGGTCTTTCAAGACGAAAACCTGGACAGCCAGGTCGTCGAGCGGATCAAAGAAGCTGAAGAAGGGGGCGATGTCAAATACGCAACGCTACAAATTCGGTCAGCAGAGGAACTCGAACAAGTCATTCCTCTTCTGCAACTCAGACATTCGGTCTTGACCGCATAGAGCTTACTGGATTGTCATGTTCTCTCTAGCTTCGTTTTAGAATTATGCACGAGATCTACATCGCGAAGCTTTCTACGACCTGTTGGCAGGTGCGCTGTCTTGCCAGAGATATTCGAAATAGGTCTTCGCGAATTTCGCGAGGCCGATGTGGTCCGACCAGATTCCTAGACTGATTGCCTCATCACGTTCTTGGCCTAGGAGCAGGATGACCTCACGGCCGTCTGCGATGAGTCCGCCGCCGAACATCTGCTCTCTCACTCGGACCTCGCAGAGTTTGGCGAGTTTTGTCATCGTCTCGGTCATCGGTACGTTCATAGTCATAAGTTGCATTTTCACCCCTCTCTCTACGATTGCCTTCACAAGCGGCACAAGTGCCCCGGCGACGGAATCAGGCAGCGTGGGCACCGCAGCGAGTATCTCCTTCTGGACATGTTCCACGGTCTCCCTAATCCTAGCTAGGACGTTGAAATCTCCTCGGACTATCCAAATATCAGGCCGTTCTCTCACGCCTTTCTTCTCGTAGATGGGTTGAAGTTCGCTTAGTACCAAGGCTTCATTCTTCTTGAGGGTGTTCTCCATCTGAGATTTCGCGATTTCCATCGCTACGGAGGGTGGTTTTGGATAGTACTTGCTTGGCCTTCCGTGCTCCATTTCAACCCAACCCTTCTTCTCAAGCGCACCGAGAACTTCGTAGATCTTCGAATAGGGCACGTCGCAAGCCTCGCTAAGTTCACTCGCGGTCGCCGGCCCGATTTCTAGGAGCGACGTGTATGAGCGAATTTCATAATCGGTCAAACCAAATTCTTGTAGGGACCGTCTGGCTTTGTCACTTATCGTCAAGGGTGCTCAGTCCGAGAATCGTTCAGTGGTTTTTCTTAGGCAGAAGCGAATATAAAATTTCACCACTGGGTGTGGTTAACGTTCTGTTTCGCCACCGCTCTAGGTGGAGTAAGTGCAGGTCAAGTGGTCGCCAGTCGCCCGATGGGTCGGATCGGCCCTTGTCAGAAGATGCTTATTCATTCGGTAGGCTTCGTTTCCGCTTTCATCTTCTCAACATGTTGGCCCTCGGTATCGAACTTCGTTCCTATTAGTTGAACCTGGTATACGGTCCTAGGATAATTGCAGAACTCGCATGGGGGGCCGAACCCTTCTGGGTTGGGTGAAGTTCTAAGCCAAAGCTGATTGACTCCGGCGAAAGTGAGATCCAACTTCACTTTGTCGCGGGCGCAGTTTTCGCACAGGTAGAAGGGCATTGCCGACACTCACGCTTCAATATTTCGGAAATGCAGTATTTATGCTTCTGGAGAAGCGAAGAAGTTGTCGATCGTTTCGCACCTGTCCCGCACCGCTAGTCAGGTACGGTGATTGATATGCTTCACAGAGGCCTCTTGGAAAGTGAAATGTCCAATGGTCTTGACACTCAAGACAGGCTGCCCTCCATCCGCGGTCAATCTACCACTCAAGAATGCGGCTGGTGAGTATCACTCTACGCAGATTCGCGCAACATCCTTCAAGAGATTGTGCCGATTCAATACAACTCAGCAGGCTGGCGCAAGCTCTCACATGCTTGAGTTCGAAGGGTGAAGTTTGAGCCAAGTCATAGCTTGGTTGTGGGCAGCCGCTTGTCAGGGACGTGAAGAATTGCGTTGCTTCATCGTGAAGCAACTCCAAAACTCGGAAATGTGGAGGCGCTACGATGCAGTGTTCATCGTGGGACAGTAGAGTGGTACGCTCAGAAGAGAACTAATGCGATGGTCCTTCTCAGGTCAAACATACGCGACTTGTGATAAGCACCGCGCTCGAACAATTCTCCCAAACCATCATAATCATGCGACAATTCACAGCACCTGTATCTATGTAGTGCATTACGACATTATAAGGCGAGCAGATGGATTCTCGATATAGCGAAACCTGATGGATGATTCATCCGGATTTGTTAATTGTCGCCTCAGGTATTTTGCCGACTACAGTCTGCAATTCCATATCGGGTGTTCGGATGCAATTCATGTGCTCAAACCGAGTTTCCATAGTCGGTTACGACATTATGCCAGTTATTGGCAGTGAGAATTCATGTCCGGTGTAACCTCCACCATCGATGAGGCAGTGAAGTGGATAGCGACCAACGCTAGGTTGTTCAGTTACCTGCTTCCTGACAGGCTGGAGCTCGCGCTTTCCCTCGTCATCGTAGCTTACTTTGTTCTACAACTTTCACCACAGCAGGCATAGTGTATTCAGACCGTCAGGATCATGTTGCGATGTGAAATCAAGAGAGCAGCCTTGAATCAGCCCCTCTAACGTTCCTTTCGATCTAGTAGTGGTAGACTTGGGGAATTCTTGGGTGCGTCGAATTACCCTCTGTTTCTAGCGTGACTACAAGGAATGCATTTTGCGACTCGGGGTAAATGCCTTCTCAACACAATTGGTTCAGATTAACTCTGATTCCCTCATCGTCGCAAGCAGACCTAGCATTGAGTGTGAGCTTAAGCGTTCTGTGCTGCACCTTCGCCATTACAATTCGCGAGCTGAGTTCGAATAGGCTGCTGGGCTACGCGTAGTTACACGATTTACTGGTCGGAAGAAGCGGCGTTTAGTTTAAATAGACTCCAATGTCGCATACACCGAAGGGTCTCGATAAAATTTGAGACACGCGAAACTTGCATTTGTATTATCCGTTATTTTCTTATCGCTTCTGTTAACTCCAAGCGTCCATGCATCACCTGTCACGGTTACTCTTACCCCTGCGTCACAGGTGGTTCCTCAAGGTTCAATTGCGAACGTCGCAGTGGGGCTGTCCGCCGCTAGCATTCATGGTGTCTACAAACTGACCCTCAGTGGTCTTTATTCTGGTTTGTATTCGATCTCGCCTTCAACTGTCGCCACGCCCACAGGCTCGGGTAGCAGTACCTTGAGGATGGATGCAAGCAGTACTCCGCTCTATTGCCCAGGTGTCTATCCTTACACCGTCACTGCGACGAATGCTACTGCCCCGCCCGACTCCGGCAGCGCTAGTGGATCCATCACGGTTGTGCAGGTGGGCCCTTCGCTCTCAGTCGCCGTCACCACGGACAAATCGACTTACAGAATCGGAGACACGGTCACTATCCAGCTGACTGTGAGTAGACCCGCTGAGGCGCGATTGACGATTACGGGACCGTCAGGATCGCCGACAGTTGTTCCCCTCACTTTCGTGGGGTCCTATTCAGCCGCAAGAACTATGTCCGTCACCGCGATCGGCAGGTATACCGTCACTTTCGAGGCGGACGACTTCTGCAGCGGCTACAGCAGTTCCGTCGTGTACTTTGATGTTAGTCCGAATACCTACGATGTTTCCATCTCGCTGGACGGAGTTCCTCCTACGGTGTCAATTCCACTAACAGCCGACAGCCAAGATCAAGGCAGTATTGGAGGATCTGAGATCAAAAGCCTCAGTTTCAAGCTTGACACCTCGCACACGATTAGTGTCGCACAATATGTTGCGGGCAGCTTAGGCGTTCGATATTTCTCTGCACAAAATAGTTGGACAGTGAATTCGGCTGGTAGCCACACCTTCTCATACAGTACCGAGTATATGTTCACCGTCGCAACAAGTCCTGATGGTGTGGCTCAGGTCACTGGGGCTGGTTGGATCAAGGGAGGATCCAGCGTGCAAACAAGTCAGGCTCCTGACACGCTGAACGGTCCCGCAGGAACAAAGTATGTCTTCAAGGGCTGGATGGTTGATGGAGTGCTTCAACCAGGCAATCCGATCTCAATTACAATGGACAAAACCCACAAGGCAGTCGCCACTTACGAGACTCAATATCAGCTCCTGGTGGATTCGCAATACGGTGATGCAAAGGGAGCTGGGTACTATGCTAACGGGTCAACAGCAGTTTTCTCCGTCACTACACCCGTCGGATTTCTCATACAGCAAGTCTTTCTCAAGTGGGACGGCGACTTCACCGGCACGTCGTCCACAGGTTCGATTACAATGGATAAGCCTCTCAGGATTCACGCCAACTGGATCACGAGCTATTTCCAACTCTACATCCTCGTTGGTGTCGTGGCAGCGGTGGTTATCATCGCTGCGCTATTCCTCATGAGAAGGCGGCAAACCATGGTACCTGCTGAGACGAAACCAATGCCTCCCGCCACCGGTGACCCAGGTCAACCACCGCCGGATCCGGGAGCCGGAGCAGTAAAATGCACTTCCTGCGGCGCGGATGTTCCAGCCGGGCAAACTTACTGTCAGAACTGCGGCTCGGAAATTGCAGGACCCCCCTCGCACCAAGCTTAATCACGGAAGCGCACTCACACTCTGCGAGTGTTCATGGAATTAGTAGCCGAGTCGCTTCAGNNTGCTCTCAGGTGAGCACGCATCGTTGCCTGCTGCAGAAGTAGAGGCGATACTGGATTCCGCTAAGCTTGAATTCACTGTTCTGACGGAGAGCTACAGGTTACTGTTCCTCGAAGCTACATCGAAAGCATTGAAGGTGGTCGCCGAAAGGAGTCTAATGTACAACTTGTGCGGCATTGCTCTGGGAGAGTGTGAGGCGGAAGAGGACCAGATAACTAATCTCGTGAAAAATCTTCCTCTGGAAGATCTGACCAAGGATACGAACACCTTCGCTGTGCGAGCTGCCCGCCTGGGTGGAGTAAACAAGNNGAAGGTCTCGAGAGAGACGTAGGAACGCTCGTGAAGAAACAGGTTCCACGGCTGAAAGCAAATCTGAGCAATCCAGACTTGAAATTCGCTTGCGTGCTCTATGACAATTCATTCTTGATCGGAATCGCAAGCTCTTCCAAACCTTCCGGTCTAATCGCGCCTAGAAGACCTCGTAAGCGACCTGTATTCCACCCTTCGACGATGCCTCCGAAGATTGCTAGATGTATGGTCAACCTTTCGCGCGCCATTCCCGGAGGGACGTTCTTGGATCCATTTTCAGGCGTCGGAGGTATCTCGATCGAAGCAGCAGTGATAGGTTGCAATGTGGTTGGGATGGATGCTAATCCCAGAATGATTCGAGGCGCTCGAAGGAATCTTAGATATTTCGATTTAGATGCACTCGGATTCATCCATGGCGATGCACGCCATACGCCTCTTCACGGTCTAGATGCAATCGCAACCGACCCGCCATATGGGCGTGGGTCGTCTACTATGGGGGCAAAGGCCGCGAATCTCTTTAGGGATTTTCTCGCCGGGGCAAGCAGCTCTTTGAAAAAAGAGACACACTTGTGCATATCCGCACCAGAAGAGATTCAAGTTGAAGACTACGCAAAGGAAGCCGGACTGAGAATGACGGAAAAGCATCTCGCTAGAGTGCACCGGAGCCTAACTAGACAATTCGTAGTTCTTCAAAGCGCCTGATGGGCCGTGGAGTCATGTCTGTATCAGTGACTTTTCTTGGAACTGGTGGGAGTGTACCTAGCAGTTTCCGCAACCTCCCGAGCGTGCTGGTGCGCCGAGGTCCCGAATTACTTCTCTTCGACTGTGGGGAGGGAACGCAGAAGCAGTTTCTGCAGGCGAAGGCTGGGACGAATCGAAAGATGCACATATTCATCAGCCATTTGCACGGAGACCACTTGTTCGGTCTCCCCGGCATGCTGCATTCCCTCTCTTTCATGGGCAGAACTAGAGAGTTGGAGATAATTGGACCAAAGGGAACCATTCAGTTCGTAAGATCAGTCAATCGAGTTGTGAAACTGTACCCCCGCTTTCCCATCTTTGTTCGAGATGTTTCCGCTGGGCGGGTAGTCAATGACCCTGAATACGAGGTGCGTGCTGCGTGGGCCAAGCATAGTATCCCATGTCTTGCCTACTCTTTCCACGAGAAGCCGAAAAGTGGGAGGTTTGACCCTGCGAAAGCTCGAAAGCTCGGCATCCCAGAAGGGCCATTATGGAAGAGGCTCCAAACTTCTCAGACGGTCACTTTCAAAGGAAAGAGAATTTTGTCGCGGTTGGTCGTGGGGCCGCCTAGGCGAGGCGTGAAAGTCACGTATGCCGTGGACACTCGCCCATGTCGAGCAGTCACAGAGCTGGCTAAAGGGTCTGACTTGCTAATTCATGACAGCTGCTTCGACGAATCTATAGCGGGAAAGGCAAAGAGCTATGGGCATTCGACAGCAATGGAGGCAGCGTTCGTGGCTAAAAAAAGCAAGGTGCGCAGACTGGCGTTATTCCATATCAGCGTGATGTACGAAAATCCGACGCCTCTTCTGAAACAGGCGAGAAGAGTATTCCGTGATTCGATTATATGTAAAGATATGGAAACGATTCAAATCTCATCTTGAGCGGTTTGGCGCGTGTTCTGGATTGGATTCGCAGCCAAGAAGTCAATCACTCGATTAACCTCAGGTGTTTCGACCCGGATTGATATCGGGCCCAATGGTGATTCACCCGTAGGCGCGCAAAAAGAGGCGCGGCCAGCGAAAGCTGCTTGCTTGTTTAGGTAGAATTGTATATGATTTCCACTGGTGCCCTTCAGAAGAATAGAGCGGGCAGCACTTCGAATTCTCTCCTGCCTGATCAGGCTTCGGAGTGTGCTGAGGAATTCCAACCCGTCTCCGCGAGCCTCAAGTTTGGTCACAGCCGTCCCTAGACTTGTTCTTGCAACGCGTGCCGACGGGAATATGTTGTGTAATGCACGTTCAACCTTTGTTGGGTCTTCGGTAGGGTTTACAATTGACTCGGCGCTAACGGTTGCACTCATTTCAAGCTCAACCTTGCGAAGGCGGACTTGAATTTGGACTGGAGTTCCGATATCGTGCCCTCATTGCACAGAATCGTCTCGGCGAGGGCTATCACGTGACCCAAGCCTACGTCTAGTTCTCGATTGTCGCGTTCNNCTGGAACACCTCCCAAGTTTTGGGATCGTCGCTTCTATTTCGCGAGAGGAGGTGTTGGTATCTTCTCTCGGGGGATGCGTGGATCGCAATCGTGACAACTTCAAACCTCGACTTGAGCTCAGTAAGTTCATGCAGGCTTCTGATTCCTTCAACGACAACGGTCGTGGACCCGATAGCTTCGACTTTTGGTAGCAGTCTCTTCGCGACCGCTGCAGGGCCCTCCTCGGCTCTTAATTGGAGCATTACGTTTCCTACGTTTTTCGGGGTCGG
>PMBQ01000108.1 GCA_003152955.1 Candidatus Bathyarchaeota archaeon | reverse complement strand
AAGAATTAGCAGACGGAAATGCTATCGCCAATTGCCTTTGAGGTAGTTGAAAAGAGGTAGCATAATCAATGATCGAATAACGGACTGGCTTGGGTGGGGCTTTGCACTTCGCAGAGGAAACTCGGTGCTACAAATGCTTCTGCAATTCTTCAATGGTCAACGGCTTGGCAATAATCTTCCTCTCCTTGTTCACCAATATCATTGTCGGGGTCGCATAGACGAAATAGTTCATCGTTGATCGACCTTGCCATCCTCTCACCTCGTTCACATTGGTCCACGTAAGCGAGTTGGTTCCGATAAAACTCAGCCACTCGGCCCGACTGCTATCCAGCGATATTGCGAGCACCTTGAGTTCGCTGCCCTTTCTCCCTTTGGCGATTTCGGACAGCCGAGGAATCATGGTCTGACAGTGCGGGCAGGAAGTTGAATAGAACACGACCAGGATCTTCTCTGCTGCCATTGTCATCAGAGATACCGGGTTGCCGGATGTATCAGGCAGTGTTATGTCCGGAGCAGCAGCGCCGACGGGAAGGTATTTCTTCTGATCGATCATTCTATGAATAGTGCCTCCCGACCCTTCATCAAGACACAAATCGTCCTTTATCACATAGTTGTCAAGGATGTAACTGATACACTGCTCGAAACCGAATTTCTTGAAGCCATCGATCAAGTATTCTGTGATATGCTTGTAAACGACCTGATTGACCNNCGTGTCGACCGCAACCATGAACTCCTTTTCGAGAAGCTCTTTCGGGAGTTGAGGATTCCGGTAATATGTTAGGTATTCAATGGACTTGTTGGTGAAGAGGTCTGAGTAGATGAGTCCATCATCACTAAAATCGACATTATCAAGAGCGTGAGCCTTAAGATAGTCAAGTTGCTTGTCTAATGGTTCATTGAAATCCACCATGGGCAAATGAGCAGACCGGATGTATCGTGCAACAAACGACGTTGGGTTTGCAGTGCTTGCCGTGCTTACAAAACCCGAATACTCTTTTTGCAGTTGTGTGATGNNATGTTTGCGTTGTCCTGTAGTACGGATCATCGTGCGGATAACGAGCCAGGACAAGTTGAAGGAGCTCTGATTTTGTTTTGTACTGCTTGTTGAGTTTCCAAAAGGAATAATACAGACGGTTGCTTTCTGACTGGATCACCTTCATGCCGTCGACAATGGCATTCGCATCGGTAGCCATTGCAACATCTTCACCGTCGTTGATGAAGTCGATCCACGTGTTCCTGTCCAACGAAAGGCGGTAGATGCCCGTCTTGCGTTGTAGAGTGAGGTTAGATGTGAATCTGCCATTTCCTTTTGAAGCAACCGAATCTATTGGCAAGATCTTCTCTCCACTGAGCGCCGATATATATGCCGTACCACTACCAAGATTGTTGACAGTGATATTGACTTGTTGAGACACGGCTATTACGTGGAACAAAAAGCAAGCGGTCAGGAAAGAGAGTGATTGCATTCAGGTGAATTTAGGTTGACTTTAAAGAGAGAGCGGCTGGGGAAAGTGGCTTGAAAGTCACTCTCTGCAGAGAGGCAGTAACAACGAAATTGACGGCGAAATGATTTGTCAAGAGCATGGCGGATCACTGTTGTTCTCAACTTGTGCGACCCCGGTTCGCGGGTAATGGTCAAATAGACAAATAGTCGAACCCTGTGAAATAAGATTTGAGCAGCTTTCCTTGTTCCAGTTTCTCAATCTCCTCCTAAAGTACATTTGTCCATAATGGGTTTTGAAATACTTCTCCCGCCTCAGCGCATCTTCTTTGTTCATGCAACCTTCAAAATAGATCAGCCGTAACGGCCTTCGGTATCTTGTCGATTCAACTTCCCCATTCTCGTGCTGCTCTAATCCTAAATCCACATTTTAAGTATTAGCCTATATACTGCTTTCTATCTTTCTCACTCAACAACACATACACGTAATAGAATCCTTTCTTGTCCTCAAAATGTGGATTTATTTCACAGGGCTAATCCTTGATGCAGCGAACGCTAAGCCCGTTGTTCTTGGTGAGGAAGCTGTTCAGCTCGATGATGCCACCGTCGCTAACAAGAACCATGTTGGATGCGATCGCAGCAGAGTTCTGTGTAGAACTCCAGAAGGACGCGATTGCTCCGAGACCCTGGAAGGTCCCATTGGTGAAGCGGCCGCCCACCAGCAACGCAGAAAATCCACTCGTGTTTGTGCCTGCACCAACACCAGATCCCTGACCAATCTCTTTCAACGCATTTCCATCACCTACAGTTGAACTCAGAGTTACAAACTCTGCCGATGTTGGTATGTGCCATCCGGTAGGACATATACCACGTGCGCTGGTGTCGTACTGCATGGCCTCGTTCCACTGATATAGGCCACCGTTGACTGGGTCGTTGTTGTAGGAGTACTTTTCAATCGTACTGTTGTTGGTTTGCTCTTGGGTTACATCTATCAATGTTCCAACATCAAGGTTCTCTCTCAGCCAGCACTGGCCTCCAATCAGAACAGTATGGTATATTTTGCCTGCATATGTAACTGTCGGAATTCCGGGGCAAGGAGTTCCGGTCGTTACGCTCGTGGTCGTTGTGAAACTCACCTGACTACCGTAGCTTGTCCCAGCGCTGTTTGTTGCATAGGCNNTCACGTAATACTCCGTTGAGGCAGACAAGCCCGTAATCGAACTCGTAAAGCCCCCCGTACCAGATCCATCACTCGTTTTGCTGTTCGCGGTCGTCGGACTCGATGAAGTACTCCAACACACGCCCCGAGCCGTCACCGATGAACTTCCCTGTGAGGTGACATTGCCACCGCCAGAGGCCGAACTGGAGGTGATGCTTGTGATCGAGGATGTGGTCACCGTGGATGGTGTGCCGCCACTCGCGGTGGTGAACTGCCAAACGCTCGAATAACTTGACGTGCCATTACTGTTCGTCGCACTGGCACGCCAGTAGTATGTAGTGGAATCGCTCAGTCCAGTCACTTGCTGAGTCGTACTTGTTATCCCACTCTGATTGTAGACAAAACTCGTGAGTGAGCTGTTTGTCGAAACCTGCGGCGTGTAACTCGTTGCACCTGTGCTTGGGTTCCAAGTAAGTGTCGGCGGAATGGCTATGTTGGTGGCATTGTTTGCCGGAGAAGATAGCGTGGGTGCTAGCGGTGGAGAGCCGGGTGGATTTACCGAATATTCATCTTTCTTGCATCCGTTCCAGAAGATGACAATTCCAGATAAGAGCGCACCGACAATCAGAAGGCTGCGTTTCATTGTTGGGTCCTGTTATGTTTGTGGTGGACGTTTGTGGACTGTTTCATAAGAACCTCCTTGAAAGTTCAGATGAATATGGAGGTCAACTACGATGATAAAATACAGTGCGCGGGAAGGCGAGGAAATAGAAGCAACTGACTATTTTTGGCTGAAGGGAACTACGTTCCGATCACAAAGGGGCACGAGATTTGTGATCCGAAAGAGAAGAAGGTATAGGGAATGAATGGTGCGGGATGATCTATCGGCGAGAAACTACTTTTTCCGTAATCGCTTTCGCCACCGCTTGAGATTTGGAATGAACATGGAGTTTTTCGTAGATGTTCCTGATATGTGCACAAACGGTAAACACGCTCAAGAAAAGTTTGTCGGCCATCGACTTGTAGTCATCCCCTTCCACAAGCAGCTCAAGTACCTCGAGTTCCCGTGGGGTGAGACGGTAATCTGCTTTCGGTTGAGGCGCGTTCTGCCGAAACATCTCAAGGACCTTCCGAGCGATGTGAGGAGACATCGGCGTACCACCCCCAAATGCCTGCTCCACCGCCTCAAGGAGCTGCTGAGGCATGACCGGCTTTGCAATGTATCCACTTGCTCCCACGCAGAGCGCGCGAAAAACGTTTGCGTCATCTTCATAAACACTCAGAACAACAATCTCTACGCGAGGATGTTCCCGCTTCAGAAGCTCTATTGCTTCGATTCCATTGATGCCTGGTAACCCGATATCCATAAGCACAACGTCAGGGGCGGTCCGATCAAAATCATCGATGAGGCCCTCCGCATTTGCATACTCGCCAACAACTGAACATGATCGCGAGGCGCGAAGGATATACGATGTCCCCATGCGGATATCAGGGTTGTCTTCAACTACGGCAACAGCAATCGGCATGAATAACTCTCTGAGAAATCTGCTTAGTCCAGATCAATATTACATAACCGAGTTCAAGTTAGCTGGAACCGACTGAAGGAACAATAGTCAATTCAGTCTATTCTGTCCCTTGACAAAGATAGTCACAGAAGTTCCTCCCCCAGGCCGTGTAACAATATCCAACCCGGAGCCGATTTCCTGTGCACGCAATCGCATTGTTTTCAAGCCCTTTCCTCCCGAAACAACCGAAGAGTCAAACCCGCATCCATCATCGTTGAGGGTAATAGAGACAGTCTCTCCTTGCAACGAAGTGACAAGCGCAATTTGTTTGCATCCGGAATGATTGAGGGCGTTATTTACTGCTTCCTTGAGAAGCAGCCACAAATGCCTTCGCTCGACGGGTGTTAGATCCGCTGCCCGTAGTTGGCCAACTCCTGATGCCTCGTATGTGAAGCCTACGTTCCTGTCCCGACATGCGACAACGGCCATATCGCGTATTCTTTGCAGTAGGCTCGCCAGTGTCTCGGCTTTAGGGTCAATCGCCCAGATGATATCGCGAATGCCATGAACGGACTCCTTGGACAGAGTTGTAATACGTTCAAGAAGTTGAGGTCTTCGCTTCAATGTTGCTTCGCCACGCTGTTCTTCGTCGTACAGAATCTTGCTCAACATGGCAATGCTGGTGAGATTTGAAGCCAGTTCATCGTGCAGATCGATGGAGATTCGAACTCGTTCCTTTTCCAGGGCTTGTTGTTGCTCAAGGGCCCTCATCCTGCGCCGTAGCTTTGTTATCTCAAAATAGCGAACTGTGCCAGCGCCTGCACCGGCGATTGAAACCCACACCATCGTGATAAACCACCAGGTCTTCCAGAACGGCGGCGTGATGATGAGCGTTATCGAAGCCCCCTGTTCATTCCACACGCCATCGTTGTTTGAACCTTTGACTCGAAAAACGTACGTACCACCGTCAAGGTTGGTGTAACTTGCATACCGCCGAGTGCCGCAGTAGATCCAATCTTTATCAAACCCTTCGAGCTCGTAGGCGTATTGGTTTTTCTCCGGACTTACATAATTCAGCGCTGCGAATTCAAACGAAAACACATTGTCTTCATACGAGAGCTTTAGATGTTTCTTTTCAGAGATCGAGGTATCGAGCGGGACAAGTTTATCAAATTTCTTGAACGCCGTGATCACAATTGGTGGGATGTAGGGATTGTCCCGAATGCTATCAGGATGGAAACAGATGAAGCCATTGGTCCCTCCAAACAATAACTCCCCTCTTCGGTTTCTGTACGCATACCCAAATGACTGACCGATGTTGACTCCATCACTCGGATCGTAGCTCCTTAAGGCTCCCGTCCGGGGATTGAATTTTACAAGGCCCCTTCCGTTGTTTAACCACAAGCACCCGCTATCGTCCTCCAGTATTCCCAAGATGGCATTGTTCAGGAGCCCATCGTTATCATTGATAGAGGTGAACGATTCTGTCAGGGGGTCGAATCTGTCCAGCCCGGAAAGTGTCCCGATCCACAAGGTGCCTAGCTTGTCCTGATAAATTGACGATACATTATTGTTATTCAAAGAGTTCTGCTTCCGGGGATCGCTGATGTAATGCGTAAAGTTTCCTGTTGCTGGGTCAAACTTATTCAGTCCACCCATTGTGGTTCCAACCCAGAGCATGCCGGACTCGTCTTCGTAGACGGCCGTGACCATACCGGGACTCAGTGAACGGGGGTTACTGGGGTCGTGTTTGTAATGCGTGAATGTTTCGTCCCCTCGGTTGAGTTTGTCAAGCCCCCCGACACCACCAATCCAGAGCGCCCCCGACCTATCTTCCAAGAGGGGCCAGATGAAGTTAATCCTCAGACTTTTCGGATTCCTCGGATCATGCTTATAGTGTATGAACCTCCCCCTCAACCGATCGAACTCTTCCAGTCCGCCCCCGAATGTCCCAACCCACAGCATACCCTTGCTGTCTTCAATGACGGAGTGGATAGTATTGTGACTTATGCTGGACGGATTCGTGGGATCATTATTGTAGTGCATGAATGTTTCGGTGTTTCTATCAAATCTATTCAATCCTCCGTTGGTGGCAACCCACACCACGCCCGACCTATCCTCATAGATTGCATTGACCACTTTATAGCTCAAACTCTTTGGATCGCCCGGCACCTGCGTGTAATGTGCAAAAACCTTCCGTGCCCTATCGTACCTGTCGAGTCCTACCTCACCCGTTCCAAACCAGAGCGCCCCCGACCTATCTTCACAGATGGCGTTGACATTGTTGCTACCCAAGCTGCGAAGGTTCTTGGGATCATTTGTCTGGAAAACAAATTTGTCTTTGGCCCTGTCGTAGAAACCGAGTCCTGATCCTAGAGTTCCTACCCAGAGGACCCCAGATCTGTCCTCATGGATCGAGGTCACGAGTTCGTGAGTCATGCGAGTTTGGGTCTTTCCATGACTCTCATAATGGATGAACGCCTCCGTTGACCTATCAAACTTCTGAGACCGTCACCGGTGCCGATCCAGAGCGTGCCTTTGCTGTCTTCGCAAATCTTCCGGATCTCATCCCTTTCAGTGATCCCAGAAATCGAGTTGTCGATTCGATACTGTGAGAATGTGGCGGTTGCTTTGTTGAACTTGTATAGTCCCTCGTTGGTGCCGATCCAAAATATACCTGCTTTATCCTCATAAATGGTATT
>PMBQ01000401.1 GCA_003152955.1 Candidatus Bathyarchaeota archaeon | reverse complement strand
CTCCTGTTCGGCGTCATAATCTCGCCCACAGATCCAGTCACCGTCGTGAGCGTCTTGAGGAGAGTACAGGTGCCGGAGCGGCTGACAACGATTCTGGAATCAGAAGCCTACCTCAACAATGCCACACCGGTCATCCTATTCCCTATCGCTCTCTCCTTATCCTTCACCCCCATGAGGAACCTAAGCCAGTTTGCCATCATAATGTTGGGAGGAGTTGCAGTTGGTCTATTAGTCTCAGGCATTGCTGAACTGCTGCACAAGTTAATCACGGAGCCTTTGGCCGAGACATCCTTCACGATAGCCGTCATGTACGGTTCCTACGCCCTCGCAGAGAGCTTGGGAGTGTCAGGGTTGATGGCAGTACCGATTGCTGGCCTATACATGGGTAATCGAACTATGCGAACAGCCATGTCTGAAGAAACTCGCATGACCATGACAAAATTCTGGGAGGTAGTGACTTTTCTCGCCACATCCTTCGCCTTTCTACTCATCGGGTTGAAGACAGACTTCGAGCTGCTCGTTGCCTTCGTTCCGTTCATAATCGTGGCTTTTGCTGCAATACTCGTCGCTAGAATCCTTAGCGTCTACCCAATCTTGTGGTTAGCGGGGCTACTCGGAGAAAAGATTCCAAACTCATGGAAGAGAATACTGGCTTTCGCAGGCCTACGAGGAGCAGTCTCAGTCGCTCTGGTCCTCTCGTTGCCCGAAAGCAGCTTCGGGCGCATTATGACGGCAATGATATTCGGCGTGGCCCTCCTTTCACTAATTGTTCAAGCAGAAATCCTGCAAGCCTACGTTAGGAAGCAACCTGTAACGCTGGGTCTGAACAGCTAGTCCAGTGCACAAAAATGCTGCGCACACACTCAAAATTAACGGCTCAAATTGAGATGTTCGCACAATTAGAACGCCATACACTGAAAATTGAGCGTTTCAAATTGTGTTCATGCCTCCGGGTCAACATGTATTGTTACGTCAGCGTCTCGAGCCAGACGTTTGACACTTTCCTCTGCCTCCTTTGTCAGCTCATGCGCCCCTTCAAGAGATTGCCCTGCATCTACGACGATGTGCAGATCCACGAAGATCCCTGCGCCAGACATTCTCACTCGAACCTTGTGACATTCACGTATTCCAGGGATGGTTCCGATTGTTCGTACGATTTCTTCTCCGAGGCCTTTCGGAGCATGATCAAGAAGACCCTGCACTGTTCTGGCTCCCAGTTGTAGGCTAACGTAGATCACGATCAAGGCAACCAAGAAAGCCGCCAGAGCGTCAGCGTTGCCCAACAACGCGAAGCCTGGAAACAACTGCGCTAATCTGACGGCCACGAGTCCGACAATCACAACCGAGGAACTCCAAATATCAGTACTAAAGTGGAGGGCGTCAGCTTCCAACGCTTGGCTGTTATGCTTTCGAGCAGCCTTGTACAGAATTCGAGACCTACTATAATCAATGACTATGGAAACTGCCATGACGAGGAAAGCCAAGAATGAGACGTCGACTTCTACGGACTTGACAAAGAGCCTTTGAACCGACTCGTAGATAATCCAGACACAGGTCACCAGAAGCAGCAGACTCTCGAACAGAGCTGACAGATTCTCGATTTTTCCATGACCATACTGGTGCCCTAGGTCTGCAGGTTTGCCTGAGTAACTGACTGCCACGAACGTTACTAGCGCAGCTACCAAGTCAAGCCCCGAGTGGGCTGCTTCGGCTAGGATCCCGAGACTTAGTCAGCAACCCAACTGCGAGCTTGAATCCAGTTAGAGCCAAGGCCGCATATACGGAACTTGACGCTGCAGATTTTTTCTCCCTCTCCGCATTTTCAGCGGAAGCTTGGTTCGCACTTTGCAATGATATTCACTCTCCTCAACGAGCGAGGCTATAAAAGCAGAAACCGAGTGTCCAGCGGTGATTTCATAGTCCCCTAGCGCTTTTGGCTGACCGCTATGCTCTCATACTGTAGCGGAGCTGTCTGCGTCCGGGTTGTGGATTCAGAAGCTGGATGTCTTGAAGCGAAACATTAGTCTCCTAGTTTTATTCGGCGTGGTTTATTCGCTGCTCTTCGTCCTCTCAGTTCTGTTCATAGTGCCACGCTATCTTTCGGGCGGACTCGGCGGTTTCCTTCTCGCACTACTCACGGACACGGAACCGGAAGGTCGACCTGCAACATCATTCTTTGCTCCGCTGATCTGGATACTGATTCCTCTCGCCTCACTTGGCCTGTGCGCGATGTCCTGGGTAACTTACGGTGTGTCCAGTAGATCGACTGGACCAATTAGGAAACTGGGTCGGTTGGGTGGTGCTTTGTTGTTGGTTGCCAGTTTTCTTCCAGCAATCGTGGTTGCGAGAGAGCTGTTAGTTTATCGAATTTTTGGGGTGGCCTTGCCTAACGTTGTAGGCATTCTTACGAATTTCGTTTTTGTTATGAAAGACATCATGAACCCTACTCTACTAGTGGGGCGGCGAGGCGCTTGGGTTGTACCTGTTGTTATCTTTGTGGAGACAGGGCTGTTCTTCGGCTTCTTTCTTCCGGGAGACTCGCTTCTGTTGACTGTTGGAGTTCTCGGGTCTGTTGGATATGTGGATTTGGCGTTGTTGATTCCATTTTCAATTTTAGGAGCTATCGTAGGCGATCAGTTGGGTTATGCGATTGGGCGCCGGTCAGGCGAAGCTCTCGCCCATCGATATCGGTTTGTGCGCGACAATGTGCAACGTGCTAGTGAGTTCTACTCAAAGCACGGAGGCAAAGCGATCGTGTTGGCGCGCTTTGTACCAGTAGTTCGAACCTTTGCACCAATTGTTGCTGGGGCGGCAAGAATGAGTTACTACAGATTCACAATCTCCAACATCATAGGTGGAGCACTATGGGTGTTAAGCGTCACATTAGCAGGCTATTTTGTAGGTAGCCTAGTCCCCGCTGTGACCGACTACCTCAATCCGCTAATCTTGGTCGTCATCCTGACATCGCCACTCGTCTGGATGTTAGCATGGGTCTGGGGACGAACCAAAAAGTGATCTCAAGCAGGTAAGCTCTCAGCTTGAGTTTGGCTCAATGATCGAATGTTCATTTGTTATGACGCATGCGCCGAAAAGTGTGTGCCGTTGAGATACTCAGAGAAATGGGAACGATGGTTTGGGAGCACCACATGCTCCGCGGCAACATCGGCCTCGCGCGTCGGGATGGTTCAACACTTTACTGTTTGGTGGCTTTCTCTGCGATTTCCTTAGCGATCTCTTGCTTCGTCTTGCCCTCAGTGCTGATGCCGAGTTCTTTCGCGGCAAGTAGCAACGGGTCTGTTCCAGGTTGTGCTGCGGGTGTGGTTCCCTCTGNNAGTTCCGGCAGTTTCTGTGGTCCCCAGAGGAAGATTATCGCAATGACTGCTACGACGACTAGCCATTCGTATCCCATTAACGCCATTAATCATCACATGAAGGCTGTTACCGTCGGCCGATAAAAGCGGAGTGTGCGCAAAACCAGACATGAAAATCAGAAAATTACTTAAAGGGAATATTGAGCGCGTGGCTGGTTGAGGTTTGTTGGCAATGAGGAAATTCCTCGTGGGCGCTGTTTTGACCTATGTGGGTTTCTTCCTATTCTTCGTCGGCTTCATGATAAGCACTACATCAATCCCAGCACTTGATGACATGATCCAGGCCGTGATTCCTCCTGATATGACGACTGCGCTTGGAACCATTATTCAAGTCCTCTCGGGCCTCGTTGGAGTCACCGGTCTTCTTCTATGCATTGCATCAGTCTCCAAACCTACCCCGGCTCCAGTTACTATCGTGCAACAAGTTCCTGTGCCTGCGCCGCCCGCTCCCGCCCCAGCGCAATCGCCAGCGCGAGCGGCAGCGTCTCCACCCGCGCAAAGTTGGGCATGCAAGTTCTGCGGCCACTACATTGAACTCAATGAAACCTTTTGCCCAAGCTGCAACCGAGCGCAANNACTGAAGGGCCTCGGCGTATTGGCGCCGAACTTGGCTCTCGCCGAGTAGAATGATGCCCCAAGCGACTCGTTACAACAAGAACAAGGATTGTCTAGAGCTGGGATTTGCCGCAGATCGGACAAAAAGATGAATATGATGTCAAGGTGCTGCTGCAGAACTTGCATCTTACCGTATTGAGCCTGGTCCTTAGCGAGGGGGAGTTGTCAGTTGCCGATTTTGTTGGACGGTTTCTTTCAATCCTTCTTGCAATAAACAGAGCCGTCTCGAAGATTACCGCAAATGGAACCATTATGATTGTGGCAGTAACCGGAGTTGGATCTGGGCCGAAGGTCCAGATGAGCATTTCCAAACCGATGTAGATTGCAATTTTCGTCTTACCCGAAATAACCTTCGCCGAGAAGACTCCGAACTGCACGAGAAGAACGACGAAAACAGGAACAGTATAGAAGACGCCTGATGCCGTAAGCAGCGCCAAAATCCAATTGTAAAAGTCCTTTATGCCGATGAAGGGGGCTGCTCCTCCGGAAGTTATGAACCAGACCAGAATTTGAAACGTAATCGGTATTATTACGAAGTAGGCCATTGCAAGACCGAGTGTGAAGAGCCCAACAAACGACGCCATGAACCACAAGAGATTTTTCCGTTCGTTCGGGTAGAGGGCCGGTTTCACGTAGGCATAGATCTCATACACGAGAACTGGTGAAGCCACTACCACGCCGATAAGTAGTGTAAGATACATGTAAACAAACAACGTGTCCACGAGACCTGACGCTATGAGGGTGGCATTGCTAGGCAGAAAATCATGCTTCATCCTTTGCATTAGTATCGATACAAGCGGTCTGTACCCTTTGAGCGGATCCGAGTAACCCAGAATGGAATCGGGCAAGAAGCCTATGCTGCTCGCTACCGCGAACACAATGATCATGACCTTTAAGCGGTTGACAAACTCCGACAAGTGCTGCCATATCGTCAAGGTCTGACCGGGTTCCTGCGCCAATCTTCTTCACTTCATATCGAGCTGGAGATTTCTGCACTACGGGTAATCAAGATGGCGCAACGGGCCGAGGTTTAAAGTAACCCACTTACTTTCATATTTGGTCTAATGTTGTGGGCAGTGAATTTGTTTCAACAAGCTCTAGCGAGGATACTGTGAATGCGATGACAGTCTTGACGCTCTCATACGCGAGAAGGGCGATGGAGTCCAATTCCTAAGCATGATTATTGCGAGTGAGCACGGGTAGTGAGGTGGATAAACCAGTGGCCCGACTTCACAGAGTAAGATGAGACGATCTGCAAGGATTTTGCTCCTTCTAATTCCAGTTATAGTGTCCTGCGTGTCCTCGTCCTTCGGTCTCGCGCACCACTTCTATCACCATTCTTGGACTGGAGACGTCTTCTCTTATACTGCGGCACTCTTTGACGTAGTCATATTTGTAGAACCACTCATCATTTTCACAAAGTGAACTACACGCGTTTCCTGTGTGAATGGATGAAAAGCCTCATGAATACAACCACTCGCTACAAAATCATTGGTGTGGACGTTATAGGACTTGGCGTTTTTCTCCTTTTGCTGATTCTGTTGGGACTCGTCCAGACTGGCTGGAATCAGTTTGTTCAGAATTTCGTTTGGGCCTGCGCTATAGTTGGAATCACACTTGTCTTAATTGGTTTGGAAATATTATCGCTAACTAGACAACCACCAGTTCCTGTAAACCAGCTTCCCACCTAACTACGGTGGGTGTGTGCGCACCACCAAACACGGCAGGTGACAACACAACTGAACAGAACTCAACCTCATACATCATGACAAATCACAACAACGACTCTCCTGTCAGGCGACAAGAAAAAGTCCGTTATGCGAGCGGAGCGAGCATGCAAATTTGTGTGTGGTATAGCTGGTGCAAGCAGTAGAGATTGAGCCATGGTTTTTTCTTGTAGGGTGAATCTGGTGGTTCACAAAATGTGCCAATTTCTATATGCGGCTTGATCTCTACGGCAACTATTCTTCAATAATACTACATGAGGACCTGCATAATGAGAGTGTCAAATGAAGCTAGGG
>PMBQ01000053.1 GCA_003152955.1 Candidatus Bathyarchaeota archaeon | reverse complement strand
CTTGGGTAATCGAGGAATCACCAAGCACCGACGAGATGGTCAAGCAGGTCTCGGGCGTCATTCGTTCCGCTGATGTCGCCGAATACGGTCCACAACATCTGCCCGCAGGTCCTGATGTCGCGAACAGTAGCTCTATCATCTTTGTGGAGGGTAGAGCGGATATCGTAAATCTGCTACGATGCGGGATAAGGAACGCAATAGCAATAGAAGGTACAAAGATACCCCAGACAATCATCGACCTGAGCAAGACGAAGGAAACCACGGCATTTCTAGATGGCGACAGAGGAGGAGACCTCATCTTCAAAGAGTTGATGCAAGTCGCGCCCGTCGACTTCATTGCGCGGGCCCCTCTAGGCAAGGAGGTTGAAGACCTAACGCCAAAGGAGATCATGAAAGGTCTCCGTGAGAAGGTACCGGTTGCGCAAAGCAGACCACCAGCTCCAAGGCCCGAACCTGTTCTTGCTCCTAGACCCCCGCCAATCCAACTCCCAGAGAATGTGATTGCAAAAGCACGAGAGTTGAGAGGTACACTCGAAGGGACCCTCTTGGACCAAAACATGGCTGAAATGGCAAGACTCCCAGTTAGCGAACTCGCAGGCAAACTAACCAACTATCAAGGAGTGAATACCATAGTCTTCGACGGAGTCGTGACCCAAAGGCTCCTAGACTTGGCTGAAGAGCGCGGCGTGAAATTGATAATCGGAGACCGTATTGCCGAATTGACGCGCAGACCAAGCTCAATCAAGATCATGACTTTGCCAGAGGTTGCAGGACCCCTAGCTCCCTAAACAGAAAGCTGCTTTTCATTTACGCCGAAACGTTCGAGTACCCTCATTGCGGCGGGTTTGATCTGGTTCTCCTAGTAGTCAATATCAACTTCACCAGGTCTTCTTCGAAAGTCCAGCCTCTCCCCAGGAACGCGCGGATATTTCTCGCGTACTACGTGAGCACTTGAGAATTTGAACACGTCACCTTCAGAACGATCCGCGTATGTCCAACGAGCTTCTTGGTTTCGGCATATTCACAGCCTATTTTCGGGAATTCTCTTCGAGCGTTCATCAGCCGGTCTCTTATCGAATCAGGGTTGTCTTTCTCGTCGGGTAGATAGTAGAAGTATGGCGCGATCTGACCCGCCAGAATGTCCACGCGCCTTCCATTGTCGTCTATCCCCCAGTCGCATGGTCGGTTGGCTTGCTAATCGACCCTTGTCCAAGTCCAAGAGGAAGAAACGGCATTTCAAATTCGTCGACTAGCTCCCACCATTGACAGGGTTAGGAGGCTCTCATAGTCAAACGCATCCTGATCGCATCCGATCCGTCTGAATAATATCCCTTCAACACCTCTATTATCTCGAAACCCAGCTTCGAATAGAGACTTACTGCGTCCACATTCTTCAGGTTGACCTCAAGCCGTAGTTCTACTATACTCTGCTCTATCGGAGATTCAATTGCTCTGTGCAGAAGCGTTGTTGCAACTCGTCTCCTACGGTAGTCAGTCTGCACTGCGATAGAGATTAGATGAGCTGACTCGCGGCTCAATGAGCATACACAATAACCGACCAGTTTCCCTACAGGGTCAGTTGCCACGAAGAAACTCTCAGGACAGTCCTCCAAGAGGCGCTCCAAGAGTGATGGTGGGTAAGGGATAGGGAAGGAATTATCTTCGATGACGCAAATCGCAGGCAAATCGGACAGTAACGCTAGCCGAATGTGGAATTGATTCAAGGGAGGAGCAACTTACATTTGTGAATTGTCAATGTGTTTGAAGAAGGTTAAATATAGCGAAAGGCGTGTTGGCCTCCTTCAAATATGCGCCGAGGACCTGAAGAATGTCTGAGAAGAAAGCTATTCAACGTTGGGGTGTTGCAAACATCTACTCGTCATTCAACAATACTTTGGTCCATATTACCGATTTGAGCGGCGCCGAGACTATATCCCGTAGTGCCGGGGGACAGCACGTGAAGGCTGATCGCCTCCAAGGTTCTCCGTATGCTGCGATGCAGGCTGCTGCAGCAGCCGCGCGAGTTGCCAAGGATAGGGGAATAACCTCCTTGCACATTCGAGTCAGAGCCCCTGGTGGGCACAAGGCGAGGACTCCTGGTCCTGGTGCTCAGGCCGCAATTCGAATGCTTGCGCGTTCCGGTTTCAGAATCGGAAGAATAGAGGACGTTACACCGATCCCTCACGATGGAACCAGACGCCCCGGTGGCAGACGAGGCCGACGAGTCTAACTCAAACCTGCGCCTCCTCTCCCAGAAGCATTTCTTGTGAGAGATTTTGCTTTCCATATTCTCAAGTCACGTGGAGCACTTTCGACGCACACTCATTGCGGGAGGATTCCGAGACGTGGGCTTTTTTCAGATTCTCAAAAGGAGTCAAATATTTGGCTACGCGCGTCTCCTCAGAACCAACTTAGAGTGGCATGTGCGAGCATTTGTGGACGAGACACTTGAATCAGAGCTTGAGGCCTCACGGACAACAATTCAACATCTGCTGAAACCCACGTACGTCTCGGATGGTTTACTTGCGCAACTTCTCACACGACATCGGATCCCATTCTCGAATGTACTAAATCCGTATACGCGGCAAAACTCTTCTACGATACGCTGACAAAAGTCGGAGAGTTTTGGAGGAAGCGCAGTCTCAGTATCAGGGAGAGAGCGGTCGAAGTCAGCAGGAACGTACTACGAACAACCCGCGAATTCTCATCAATTCATTTCTACTGGGCAGCTTTGTAGCGCAGAATCGCGACAATTCCACCGAAAGAATCCTTTAGCATTACTCCTTCGTCCGTTTCAGTCGAAATGACTGCGACGTTGGCGTTTTGCTTCTCCGCTAGATCGATCAGCTCGTCAACCAGATCCTTACTCTCATCAACATACAATGCTGCTGCGTTGCATTTCTTGCAGGGGGTGGACATGAGATCCTGTTCGAATTTTACGAGGTTGGCTTGGGGAATTAGAGCATCCTCGATCGCTCCGCAGTTCTTGCACTTTGTATATACGTGCAGCGTGTTCATCTTTTCTGAGACGAGCAGGAGGTTGACGACGTTAGCGTTCAGGTATTTTCTTACTTGAGTTTCACCGTAAACTCCCAGTCCAGTTTCGTGCCCAATCTCGTATAGGAATTTCTGGACCATCTGCTTCTCCTCAAGGTATCTCACGCCCTTCATTACGTCCTGACTCTTGGACACTATTTCCTCGACCCCTTGCTCACTGGTATAGGACGTGTCGACGGTTGCGAGAATTTTCTCTTTCAGCATATAGTTGAGGTAATCGCCTTCAACAAAATCGTGCTTAGTTGGACCTGGTCCGCCAATTATGAGGCCCTTCAACCCAGGTTCATTTGCAAGTAGCTTGTAAGTGTGTGCTCCGATTCTGTGAAAGTAATCATTCATTGCTTGCTCTCTTATTCGTTCGAATCGTCTTGCGGACTGCCCTCCCGCTCGGTGTTTCCCTGGAATTCCAGAGCTGAACTCCTGCAAGACATCCATTCTTTGGCCCCTGACGATCGCCACGACTGTGTCGCTAGAATCGATAACAACAACCCCGTATGCATCTCGCTCCCTAACCATCGCTAACAGCGGTTCCAAGTGGAATCGGGCATCACAACGGTAGAAATACACGTTGATCTGCTCAGGTGGCTCAAGGACGTAGGTTTCCATTTTCTCGGTGCCCGCACCGTCTCTGGGGATGGCTCCGCAGAAGATTACTAAGCCATTCTTCGGCGGTTCTTTGAAGAGTTTGAGTCTCTGTGTCGTCTTGTCAATAGCCTCTTGCACGTTCTTTCTGGTAGTTCGTGATTTGATGTTGGACGCTGTGCCATACTCTTCCCGAAGGTTCGCCATAACCTCGTGGATCTTCCGCTCAGGCGGGACGTAAAGACTGATGAGCTCAGTGCCCCGGCCTTCTTTCGCTGCCAGCGTTTCCAATGTCCGCTTTAGCTTGAACCGAGCGATTGAATTCGCATTGGTCGTAGACATTGGAGGTTCCTGGCGCATGGTATCTTTTCGCATTTTAAATAGGTTCGTTCGAGCCGGTTTTGTTTCGATTTGAGAAATCAAATAACGCAGCAGGGCCATTATGAGTCAAGGCGTTGCTGTTGAAAGCCGTGGTCAAACTAGGTGGATTTGCATTCTCAAATGATGATCGACCGCCACTGGTCGAAGAGTACGTGAAACTCTTCAAAGGCTTGGTCGACGAATATCAGCTGGTTGTCGTGGCGGGGGGTGGGCGAATTGCTCGCTACTACATCCAGGCCGCACGCGAGATGGATGTTCCAGAATCCCTATGCGATCATCTAGGAATCCTGGCTAGCAGGCTCAACGCGCGATTACTCGTGGATGGGCTCGGCGATTATGCTTTCCCACAAGTCCCTACGAGCATAGATGAATTGAAGCACTACTTTGCCTCCGGGAAAATTGTCGGAATGGGCGGTCTGACTCCCGGACATTCAACGAATGCAGTGGCGGCGATCGCTGCAGAAACAATCAAGGCGGACCTCTTCGTCAACGCGACCGACGTTGACGGAGTCTACACGAGTGATCCGAGCAAAGATTCGAAGGCAACTAAGCTAGACGAGGTCACCGTGGACCAGCTTAGCGAGATTCTCTCAAAGACGGATATCACCGCTGGGGCATACGACCTGATGGACCCCTTAGCTCTTCGGATAATACAACGCTCACGGATCCCGACGACCATCTTGGATGGCCGTACACCCACCAATGTCCTCAAAGCCCTACAGAACGAACGCGCTGGTACGCGCGTAGTGCATCGCTAGGGGATTACGCTGACCAAGTTGAGTGACGTTTTCCAATCCAAAGCTCAGGTAAGGCTTCTAGAGTACCTTCTAGAGCATGCTGGTTCCCAGCGCGTCTTTAGTCAAGCGACGCTGGCAAATTTTCTCGGCATGTCTCCTTCAACAATTGCTCGGATTGTTGAACCCTTAGTCAAAGAGAAGATAATTCTTTTTGAACGGTTCGACCAAGGGATGAAAATCTTCACACTCAATGAGGCTGATGAGAAGACCAAACTTCTAATTGAATTCCTCAAACGATTTAAGGAACTCTAAGAGCGGAGTCTCATTTTTGCTCTTGGTTGGCTATAGTGCGAAACTTATCCGAGAGAGATTCGCATATGAGGGAGCACACGC
>PMBQ01000219.1 GCA_003152955.1 Candidatus Bathyarchaeota archaeon | reverse complement strand
TATTGTGAGATTTCGATCGTTCGCTTTCTGGCTATTGGCTGCATCGAGCCGCCTCTCAACGTGCCCTCCACTCGTCCCGCCGTTCTTCATGGCAGGCGGGGCATTGTTATATTTTCCAGTGAGCACACCTGATCCGAGCACCGCCCAAGGAGTCACCGTCATTCCGAGGCTGCGAGCCATAGGTAGAAGATCTCGTTCAGGCGTCCGTTCAATGAGACTATACTCGATTTGAAGCGCCATGAAAGGTGACCACCCGCGTAACTCGGCCAACATATTGGCTCGACTCACAATCCACGCGGGCGTATCCGAAACGCCGACATAGAGTACCTTCCCTGACCGCAGTAGATCGTCAAGGGCTCGCATGACCTCCTCTACAGTTGTAGAGAAATCCCAAGCATGCAACCAGAAGAGATCAACGTAATCCGTCCCAAGCCGTTCCAGACTTCCCTCCAGCGAACGAATCATACTTTTGCGATGGTTACCTCCACTGTTAGGGTCACCTCTCACGGTAGGGAACGAATATTTCGTAGCAAGAACAAATTGGTCACGATCAGAACCTATCAACTCCCCAACGATTCGCTCGCTAGTTCCATTCGTGTAACCGTTGGCTGTATCGATGAAGTTACCNNCGGGATTCTTCCTTCGAAGCACCCCAACCCCAATCCTCCCCAAACGTCATTGTACCCAGACATAATTCAGAAACACGCAGCCCACTCGGACCGAGAAAACGAAACTTCATGACATCGGTCACACTATTCACCTTCAAAGACCCCAAAATCGAAATCAGGCTTGCTATAAGAAGCTGTTGAGTTACCTCAATGGAACTGGGGCGTATTTGTTGGTCAGTAGCGGTACGGTAGTGGTTTGCGACGGTGGTCTGGGTATTGTTTTTGGTGTTTTTTCTAAGGTATAGCCTCCTTTGGCGGTATTAGTCTTCTTAATCGTCCCAACTGTTCGAAGCCATCTGCAGAAGAATGATGACCATCTACCCATGAACAGAACATGAGTAACGAGCCCAGGAGCTTAGATACAAACTGAATTTACTTTCCGTAACGCTCCCATTNNTACAAATCGTTCTCGGTAACGTTACCTTCACGGTTGATAGCAGGATAGGATTTCTCTGTTACCGTTCGGTTGATGGAGAAATTCTATGATCTGCTGAGATCGATGAGGGAGTAACGGTTCGGTAGAATGGTCGAATGAACGATAGCGGATGGGTCGCTTGATCAGTGGGTTTATGCTTACTTCTTGGTGGCTCTCTGTGTAATCTCTGCGAATGCCGTTCTAGGCTTAGACCTTAGAGTCCTGTTCTCAATTTTGATTTGCCTATTCTTTGTTTTTCTAATGGGACTTCTTCGTTCGGGATCGGAAGTCGTGAAACAACATAAGGCTCACTAGGAAACTGGCGGTAATTACAAATAATTCCTGCGCATGTCCAAGACCTTTTCCAAGTACTAGCAGACTCAACAAATTCAACAAGCCAGTCTGTTCTAAGATAGGTAAACCCTGTAGGATTTCTTCGGTCGCTATTTCACCGTACAATAATGCGATTCCAATGCCGACTGGATAGAACAGATAAGCGACCGTAATTTTGTGCGGAAAAGGCAGCCGCTTCTTGAACACTTTGAACCTGCCCTCAGTCTTCCCTTCCAGACCACTAGCAAGCCAGTCAGCGACAAGCCACCCGAATAGTGCTCGCAAGAAAAGGTCCCAAAAGGCACGAGACCAATATAGACCAAGGTAGCAAAGAATCAGGGCAAGAACGAAAACACTAACAAAAAGTTCTATTGTAATTGTCTGCTTGTCAGATACCAAGGGTCGCTACGAGCTGCTACGCTTTTTCTAGTTGGAGCAATTTGCGAAGCATTACAAGATCATGTTCGCATCCGTCTATTATTGCTTTCAAACCAATTGTGTGAATGCGCCAAAGTAATGTGTTGTAGCCTTTCAGTCGGTCACCTTTGAGGTATGCTTCAAGAACTCTGCGCTCAGAAGTCCCGAGTATCTCCTTTCGCACCATCGCAGACCACGATGTTACAGTATTGTGGCAAACTTTATATTAGGTTTATGCCACAATATTGTGGCAGGTAATGTAGATGGCTATTGCAGTTCTCTCCCGTGAAGAGAAAGGGCGACTAATCGCTGAGAAATCCAATTCAATTCAGCAAATGAGCGAACGGTTCTACAAGGTTGCCTCTCAGTCAAGCGACAAGATGTACGATGTTCTCCGAAAGGAGAATGGCGCTTGGATGTGCACATGTTTCGACCACCAATATCGGCAGGTACGGTGCAAGCACATTATCGGTTGCCAAATCCGCGAACAATTACGAACGAAAGTCGCGGAGAACGTAGTAATTCAGCCAATAGAGATTACGGCTTGCATCTTCTGTCAATCAAGAACGAACCTGAAGAAGTTCGGCGTACGGCACAACAAGTACGGCGATCTTCAACGGTTCCTATGTGGTGATTGCCACAGAACTTTCAGCGTGAATCTTGGATTCGAGCGCATGAAGCACAGCCCACAGGGAATAACGACTGCGATGCAGTTGTACTTTAGCGGAGAGAGTCTACGGAACACCGCTAGGTCGCTACGGTTGCTTGGTGTTCAAGTCAGTCACAAAACGGTGTACCTCTGGATCAGGAAGTACACTGAGCTAATGGAGAACTACGTCGAGAAGATTACGCCCCAAGTTAGTGATACTTGGAGAGCCGACGAAGTCTTTCTCAAGGTAAAAGGGAATTTGAAGTATCTCTACGCTTTGATGGACGACCAANNTACACAGCGGATATTAGACCGCTGTTCAAGCATGGAAAAGCAATCGCGAAGAAACAGCCAAAAACTCTCATAACTGATGGTGCAGCCAATTTTGCGGAAGCATACTCGAAAGAATTCTACACACGAAAGAACGGGACAGAGCATATTCGTGAAATTCGCATGGCTGGCCGAGTTCACAACAATAAGATGGAGAGAATGAACGGGGAGATACGNNGTTGAGGGAGAAAACAAATGGCTAACCCTTATACAGAACGCAAGCAAACATACAACGACCTGACTTGTCCGAAAATAGGAAAGAACGCGCTTCCGCTATGCTCTGTTTGGGGGTATCGCTTCTATTCATTGCGCTAATTGTCATAGTAATTGCAATTGAACCAAGCAACACTGCACCAGTATCGTTTCCTGAGCCTTACGGAATGGTATGGGACATAATCGGCTTGCTCGCTTTTCTGCTCGTGGTCTCATCCATTATCCTATCGCTGATAGTTCTTAGGAAACCCACCAAACGAAAGTAAACAGCCTCACGCAGCAAACGACAACGACGCCTAATTGATCTACATCTTAGTCGAGCGGTTCAAGTACGGATCAGGTCCAACTCGGTAGAATCTGCTAAACGAAAGGTAACAACGTCCCAAACCAAACGCATGACCTAGGCATCAACCGAACGGTAACAGGCTCAAGAATTTTATTCATCAACCGATAACGTAACGTTACCTCGTTCTCGGCGCTCAGTCAAAGGATGACGCCGAACAATATATCGTGCTATATTATGTGAGAGATTGCAGCGGAGTAAGGCCATAAAGGAGCATGAATTATGCTGAGCGTCGAGATGATGATAAGCGTTCTCTTGAAGGATACATGTCAGCGTATAGGAAGTTGTGATTCTTGAATAGGTTGATCTTTTCTAGAAGGCGTTTCATTGGTATGATGGCAACATTCGCAGTGGTTACTGGGCTTTCTGGCGTGTTGCAGGCTTTCCCAAGCTCACGGCTAGTCCGACCACCTGGAGTATTCGTTGAGAGTGATTTCCTTCTGAGTTGTATTCGGTGCAGGGCGTGTGTGAACGTCTGTCCGCCGCAGTGTCTAGATTTGGCTCACTTGGATGCGGGACTACAGAACGTGG
>PMBQ01000352.1 GCA_003152955.1 Candidatus Bathyarchaeota archaeon | reverse complement strand
GTTGGATGTGTTCGACGCCCTCTTCCCTGCAGATCCGTATGATGTCCTCCAGATCATTGCGCAGTGTCGGTTCTCCGCCAGTGATCTGAATTGCGTTTCCAGGGACGGGGCGCTCTGCCCGGAGTGTCTTGACCATTTGGCGAATTTGGACCTGCGAGGGCTCGTAGACATAGGCTCCGTCAACACCTTTCTTGGCGTAGAAGAAGCAGTACCAACAGGCGAGGTCGCATCGATTCGTTATGACTAGATTTGCCAATCCTGAGTGGCTCAGGTGGCTTGTGCAGAGGCCACAGTTGGTTGGACATACGCATTTTTCTAGCTGGACATTGGGATTCGCGATGCCCTTCCCGTCGTGTGAGAATTTGGCGAATTTGTATTACATGTCGGCCGAGCCGAAGTATAGTTCTTCAACTTCGCCGTGATCGGGGCATGTTTTTGAGATCCATATCTTGCTATCGCGTTCGAAGATTGTGGCAGGGAGGATCTTGTTGCATTCTGGGCAGATGCTGCGTGTTTCTCTGATCTGCTTGGTTTCAGTGCTGCCTATCTGAATAGTTTCCAGTTTTACCACCGTGATTGGTAAGTTTGGCGGCGGGTTGTCCATCTCGCATATTAATGCTTTCCAAACCAAAACTAAGGTGACAAGTAGGGTACCTCCAGGAATTCAAATGGAAAAGCCGCGCCCATAACGACAGTCCCCCCTATTTGTGGCCCATCCAAATCAAGTTGCTAAGCAGATGAAGTCAACTTGGTCGCGAGATGCGAACTGTTATTCTACGGGATGCCGCTTGCCGACATGGAGATCGTGTTTGAGCGAACAGGGAAAGACCCCGAGCGCATCGACGACGACCGTAACGAAGTTGATGATGCCCATCGATGCCAACGTTTCCGGCAATGTTTTCGGTGGAACCATACTCAAGCTCATCGATGAGGTGGGTTCGATAGCAGCCGTCAGACACGCCCGCAGAAATGTAGTGACGGCATCTGTAGATCAAATGAACTTCCTCGCACCGGTCCATATCGGAGACCTCCTACGCGTGATCGCCTCAGTCAACCATGTTCACAAAACCTCTATGGAGATCGGTGTTCGCGTCGAGGCTGAGGACCCCCTAACTGGTAAGATTAGGCATACAGGCACGTGCTACCTGACCTGCGTTGCTCTCGATAGGAATGGTAGACCCACCCCTGTGCTCCCCTTCATTCCCGAGACGGAGGAAGAGAAACGTCGCTGGGCGGAGGCAGAGGTAAGGCGAGATCACAGACTGCAGCACCTGGAAAAAACGTGACGTGAGCTCGCGATCGCCCTTGGAAAACTTCAAGAACGAAACAGTGGCAAGTAGATTCTTACGAGCGGAGCAGAATTGATTGGAGTGGTGATTACGTTCGACGATTGGGAGAACAAGGCATCGTTGACCGTCCACGAGCCAGATTTGGAGCGCTTCGTTGATCATGATGTTACTTTTCAGTTTAGCAAGACAAAAGATTTCAAAGGAGAAGTAATCAATGTCGAGACAGACTTTCTAGTGGTCAGGTTTGAGGAGACTCCGATGGGCCTTGGGTAAGAAGCCAGGTTTCCGTGGTCGATTGAAGTAGCCGCTTGATAGTGAAAGAAGCAAAACAAGTCGGTTCGTTTGCGGAAACATCTTGAAAGCGACCCTCGAGCACATGATGAATTCTAATCAGGATCTTGAGTGGCACTTATAATGCGGGGTGCATTGGCTGTAGACGACCCAGCGGTATACTGACATATGCGAGCTAGGGGGCTAGGCCTGTGATCAGAAACATCGAAAAGGAATGGCGCGAACGAGTTGTCAAGAACAACCTCGACCTGATCATACTCAGGCTGCTAGGCTCCAAACCCAGATGGGGATATGAAGTCAACATCGCTATACGAGACAAGTACAAAGTCTACCTTAGCGCTGGCACCCTCTACCCGCTGCTTCACTCACTTGAAGAGGATGGCCACATTCAGGGTGAATGGGAATCCGAGAAAGGACGAGGAAGAAGAATCTACAAAATCACAGACAGCGGCGTAGCCTTCCTCGAAGCCGGAGAGCATGCAACTCTAGAACTGGCTCGACTCATTCAAAGTGAAGCCTCGCAAAGCAAAGGCCCAGGATGAGTAAGCAATATCAATAGCAAAATAGCTCCCAAGCTGGAATTAAATTGGAGAAGCAAAGCGCGATCTCGAAGACCGTCAGACTGTTCAGGAAGAATCCTACAGCCCGAGTGATACTGTTAGTCATCATCCTTTTTGTTGTGACGTATGGAAGCGTCGCGGCTTTGCGTTTGGCCCTGAATACAGAATCGCCGTTGATGGTGGTTTCTTCGGGGAGTATGATTCCTAAGTTGAATGTGGGGGACATAATCATCGTCCGCGGAATTGATCCCCGAACAGTAGCGATTGGAACGATCATAATCTTCCACAGTCCAAACGAATATGATATGCCAATCGTGCATCGAGTGGTCGCTATCGATAATCAAGGCAACGCACTATTCTTCGAGACGAAAGGCGACAATAACCCTGGACCTGATGGATGGAGAGTTCCCGCTCAGAACATTATGGGTGTCTATGTGACGAAAGTTCCGTACGTTGGTCTTCTTAGTCTTGAGCTCCGCGGCCCCTTGGGAATCACAGTGATCATACTGTTAGTGGCGCTGATCATTGCAATTGAGTACAGTGAATCGAGACCTAGACCGAAGAGAGCCCAAAACTAATTGTGCTCTCATCTAGTCGCAGGTAGTAACAAGCGCTCCAACAATTGGCGTATGTGTTCGTAGCACTCCGCTAATCGTTTGAATTTTCGTTCTCACTGTACCAGTTACATTGTGATGTTGGTCGCCTCGAGGAATCGGATGATGTCGAAAATCCCTGTAACTGGATGAGCGGTTATCGCCCCTTCCACCTTCGCAATCTGCCATGTGATGGTTCTGGATTTGCAGATGCGATTCTTATGAGAACATACGCACCAATCTGAGACCTATCCGTTATGCAGATGCTCCAAATCTTCGGTCTCGGTTTCCTTATTTCAGGTTAGGAGAGGGATGAATCGAAGTCCCTCTCTGGGATCGTTAAGTTTTCTCCTCGTATGAGATGAGAGCTTTCTCTTCAAGGGTGCTCTGAAGTATGTTAACCGCCCTGTGGACTTCGGTTTCCTTCTTTGCTCCTGTGCAGACGAGCTTGCCGCTGGCGNNAGTACATTGTGCGTTTGAGCGAGTAGGTTGATTTCTCCAGATCTATGTAACCGCCCAGACCAGCTGAAGCAACGATGTTCTGAATTTGAATCTCGGGCTTGCCTAGAATCACGATGCCGTTCCGTTTCAGCTCATCGACAACTTTCATAACAGCCTTGCGTGCCTGCCGCTCAGACTTGGCTCCGGTGCATACCATTTTCCCTGAACTGAAGATCAAAGTGGCTGTCTTGGGCTTCTTGAGCCGATAGACGAGGCCTGGGAACTGTTCGGGACGATATTCGACGCCTGGGAAGACGCGAACGATCGAGTTCAGGTCGATATTCTGATGAAGAGTTGCTGACGCAACAACGTTCTCAATGTTGATGAAGGCTTTCTTTCCGGGCAGATTGTCCACCCTATATAAGGGGAGTCTAACCACTCGTTATACCAATCCATATATAAGCCCTTTTTAAAGCGAGTAACGTGGTTCTGTTGCACGAAGCTGGCAGAGCCTACCTTGAGCTCCCGAAAAAGGCTAGGAAGAAAAGCGGAGAAGCTCTAGTCTTTTCGATGCAATTGTCCTAGCTACCGCGGGAACCTATTCATCAAACGTCCTAATTGGCGATGAGCACTTCGAAGTTCTTCTGGAAACTCTCGATCTGAGACAATTTCCTCTTTGAGTAGACGGCCAAGACAACGATGCCCTATGATTCTTGCCGTGAAGGTCGGTTTTCATCGGAGCGCGAAACTGGTTCGCGCACTGGGTGTCTTCAATCGCTAGCGTTTCACGGATTTCTTGGTCTTTTCCGGATTGCGGCAACGCCGAACAGGGCGATGAGTAGTGAAGCAATGAGTGGAAGACTGAAGGCCGAGTACTCGGGCATTGGTGTCGCCCAGCTAACAGTGACAACTNNGTTGCCTCCGCTGTCGAACACTACCACAACGACTGTGTAGGTGCCCGGTTGTGAGTAGGCGTGATATTGAACTTCGCTCACCTGGCTCTGGCAGCAATAGGGAACATCCATTCCAACCCCATCCCCGAATTGCCAGAGTATCCTAGTTATCGAAAGACCTGGGGAGGTTTTTGCTGCAACACCGAAAGAGTATGCTTGGG
>PMBQ01000392.1:2760-24894 GCA_003152955.1 Candidatus Bathyarchaeota archaeon | reverse complement strand
GCATCTAATGCGCCCTCATGCCTACCCTGACTACCTTTTGCAATGCCCACACCGCGGGCTGCTGCTGCAATAAGAAGACCATCATCGACGGTACTTGCGAACCGATGAGATGATGAATAGAACCTCTCCGCTTCTGCATAGAGTTCCTTCCCGAACGCTGCGTCACCTTGAATCAAGTATGATTCCGCGAGAAGACGAAGAGGCTGCTCTAGCTTGGCTCCCTCAAGCAGCTTGATCGCTTCGGACACTTTGGCTCGGGCTTCACCGAACAGGCCCAAGCTCACGAGTCTAGCTGCATCAAAGATCGCGGCAGCTTCTGGTTTGAGCTGGTTGATGAGGAGACGAGAGGTGCCGTCCCGATATTGAAGAACCGCTTCAGTGCCCCGAAACTCTCTCTCAATCGTTAGGCCACCTACTCTTATCGCTTCCTTGATTGTTGACGGTTCAGTTCTAGGAGAATCAGGCTTTTGCTGCTTCTTCCAGAGGTCTCTCAAGCCGAAGCCCCGCTGATTTGTAGTATAGTCGCAAGAAGACCAAGAACTAGAATTAGGATGCGTATTGATGCGTACTTCATCCTGCCCAAAAACGGTGTTAGAGCTGAGATAATGGCAATTCCAAGGGCCAGTGCAGTTTTTCGGTGACTCGACAACTCTCAAACGCTGCAATCAGTGAACTCGGTCTATGCTTTTCTGTCTTTTTCTTCTACCGTTGCAGACTTCACGACAGTGCGAATAAACTGGACGTTGGTATTATTCGGGGTCAGGCCGTCTGCGAAGATAGTTGCGTTGAAGCCCACCGCGCGGCGGGCTGGGTTGGTTCGAATGTACTTCTCTGGATGCTGCCTCTGGACGCTAGGCTATCTATTGTGCGGGAATCTGAAGTTGTTCCGCAGGAGATCGTGAGGGGATCGTGGAAGAAGCTCAT
This sequence comes from Candidatus Bathyarchaeota archaeon, assembly GCA_003152955.1. The sequence goes on along the minus strand of PMBQ01000392.1, from coordinate 23,970 downwards.
GTTCATGCGCACTATGGAGGTTTCTTCACGTGGCTGGCTCACCGATATGCTACCCGCTGTAAGGAAGATTGGTAAGGGGGAGTTCTCCCTCGTCGAAGTCTATGTTTACGAAAGAGAACTTGCAAGGTTGCACCGAGACAATCGGCATGTGAAGGACAAGATAAGGCAGCAACTTCAGTTACTAAGGGACAAGGGAATCATCGATTTTGCTGGTAAAGGAAAGTATTCCATTCGACCCTGATTGACTCAATCGACTCGCTAGTGTCATCGCATTACTGACCTGGAAAGTGAAGTCAGAATTCCGTGCTCTCACTTTGAAGCATTTCCAGTCTGGTTGGTGATCACGCTCATTTATCACGGTTGGCCATGCGAGTGAATCTCTCTTTGGCCTTTGGGGGTGACGCGGGAGCGACTTCCGCATCGAACATAACATGAACTACCTGACCGGGAATCATGAATCTCTTCATAACGTTTCATGTCGCGTGTTGGGTTAGGTGCCGAAACGTCACAACCTAAACTGCAGCTATGTGGGGAGAGAGTTTCCTCATAATCAAAGGCGACGAATGACTTACAAGCCCTTCTATCATGAAACTTGTCCGAGAAGCTATGGAAATCCCGGGGGTACTCGGTTCAATACTCCTCGCGCTGGCGGCTGCGCAGGGTATGAAACTACTACTCTTCAAGTTACGCCATCACCAGCGTCTGCGTCTTGAGGACGCTGTGGTGACGGGCGGCATGCCGAGCGCCCATTCCGCAACTGTGACCGCTCTCTGTCTCTCTATTCTATGGACACAGGGGTGGCGTGACTCAACGTTCGCGCTCGCCGTCGTTCTTGCGGTCGTTGTGATACGCGACGCGTTGGGGGTGCGTAGAACTGCTGGCGAGGAGGGAAAGACGATAAACAGAATTATCAGCTTAGCACATGTCAAGACGCCTCCCGTGCACTATTCGTTAGGTCACACGCCCACTGAAGTGGTGGTAGGCATCGTCATCGGAGCGCTGGCCGCGCTCACCATGGTTGTGGTTGGTTTCATCTGAAGTCGTCAGACCCGGTGCTAGCGAGTCGTGTGTGAGTCTGGTGGTACGGACAACAGACTTTGAACTCACATTGTTCCTTCGCTTTGCAAGGCTATGTCTACCTGTAAATTGGGGCTGAAATCCCCTACCCCATCTCTGAGACAGTTGACTTAGTTTTCAGATTCACCCTGTTTGCGTCATAGGTCTTGTCTCATCGTTTCCGTCCCAGGCCCAGTCGCATTTGCACTGATGCTCAATGCAACGTTTTCTTAACGGTGAACTCTTTGAGAAGTGATTGCGAGCATCGTGGCCGCAATTCTTGCAAGTAGGTGAGGTCGAGGAATCGTATTCTGGGGAAACGAGCATAGGGTTGCTCTTCATGAATCTGGTTCTTAGTTCTAGGAAGCAGAATTATCTCAATGGATAGCGTGTGGGTCCAGTGCTTTGCACTTGGACTTTAGTTCTTCCAGTTCTATTTCCTATGGAAAACAGTTCTTTCTATCCGGAGCTGTGCTCGATTGTGTCAGTAGTAAGCTATTTGGAGGTATTCACGCATTAGGATACCGCATCGTTCGCATCTGATCAGTCTTAGAAGTCTACCGTCATTATCGAAATCCTGACCGATCTCATGCACTTCACTGTGTTCACACACAGTAACGGTCTCCAATTCAACTCACATTCATCAACAAGAAGGAAGATCAGGCGTATCAAACACGCCCCCAACGCTTCACGTTTAAGGTTAAATGCCAACCTTTGGTCGCTCACAAACTGTTCTTTGATGAGCCATGATTGGAATTGGAGATCACTGATCATTGATCATGAGAATTAATTTGTTAGTTAAGGGGTACATTCTAATCTGAGCTGAGACGTTTTCACATTCACGCCTAGTTTAGGCGAAGATGCCCCAATGTGGCTTGTCCCTTTGGGGCGGCTGGCGTGGAAATTTCTCACGCCGGCCACATTACAATCCTACACTACCCTTCTGAAGCGTGCGGTCGTAAATGAGAAAAACAACCAGACGGCGTGCGTTCAATCCAGTAAGCTACGTTTGGAACTTCGGCAAGGCAATTTCCGGGAGTGTCATCAAACAGATTCAGCAAAGTAACTGTGCTTACGTCTCGTGATAGTGAATGATTCGTCCACAATTCCTTTTATCAAGAATAGATTCGCTTCGTGTTAGAGGTGTTACAAAATGGCGCATCCACTCATCGGTTTAGCATTTACCGGGTTCATTCGAACCGTGATAGCTGCAGTAGTTATGGTCGCAGTACTTTGGCTAGTCTTCAAGCTCGGCAAGTTAGCTGACGCATACTCGGAAAAACTGAAAACGAAGTAAGAAGAACAGTTCAGAAAGTAACGACGATCTACCTCTGTTTTTCATTTTCTTTCTCGCAGCTCGATGGCTTGGCCCAATAGGTCTTGGAGCTAGTCAACCAGTAGTCATAACCACTTTGACGAATCGGTGAAAGTTCTACACGTTCGGACTGTTGGTGTCGGCCGTGTTCTCGGAGCCTGAAATTGCGTATATGAAGACGCAGCGCTTGTGTAGATTTGCGACGGTGCCCTCGAATGGTCAACCGGATGTTGTGCCCGTATGATTCTGGGCATTGAAGAAAATACGGCGATACTGGACGCGGAAGGAATTGAGCGCCACGTCCACAGAAGCATGATTATTCGAATCGGGCATTTCGTCGAGTTCGTGGACAGACATCCGTCTTGGTTCACGGTATTTGAGAACGCAGAAACCGCCTGACCGAAACAAGGTTTGGTGGGTGGAGCGCGGCGCAATTCCCACAATATCGGCTCAGCAGAGCACAGTCATACGAAACTTAGGAATATTCCAATGATGTATAGTATGGCAGATCCTGTTATCCCGATCAGAAGCGTCTCGGCCCCCCGCTTCCATATGTTCTTCTTGGCGAGGTTCCCCCTCAACGCTCCGACTCCGAACAGGAAGAGTAGAGAGGCTATTAGCGAGGCGAGAACGGCGTCCAACTTGGACGCGGAGAGGAGGTAGGGCAGCAGGGGGACGAACGCCCCCAACATGAAGGATACGCCTAACACGCAGCCGACCTTCAGCGGTCCTCCCAGTTCACCTCTGTGTAGGTGGAGTTCGTGGAGCAAAATGTCTTCAAGCCAACTCTCCTTGCTGGACGTTATCCGCTTCACAACAGTCTCCGCCTCATCCTCTGTCAATCCTTTCCGCAAGTAGAATTCCTTGAGTTCTTTCCGCTCTTCTTCGGGCTCGTGCGCTATCTCGTACGCCTCCCTCTCCGAGTCGGCTTGGAAGAGGTCGTAGTCCGCCCGAGTAGCCATGAAACCTCCAAAGAACATCGAGACAGCGCCAGCGAGCATTGCGGCTGCACCCGTAACCCGGATGAGCTGGATGCTCGTGATCACGCCCGCGAACCCTGTGAGGAAGGAGAGATTTGTGATCATGCCGTCCGAGAGCCCGAGAGCCATGTCGGTGATCCAAGCTCTCCCTCTAATGTGCTCGTGCAGTTCAGCTCCGTGAGACTCATTCTTCATAGGCCAACTCACCCACGGAGTGGGCTCTGTCTCTGCAGAGCATCATGCAACTCAGCGCTTCGCGACGACTAGGTCTATCCATAGCGGATCGTTTGTACGTGGTGTCTTTTGACATTTGGGATACTGTTTGCGAGGAGAATTTTGGTTTGTCTGTTGAAGGTGGAAAAGCGTTGCAGGCGCAGCCATACTTGCAGACGTATGTGCGGAGAAAATGGGTGAAACCACCGGACGGCGTGCATTCAATCTAGTAAGCTAGGTTGGCCGCCTTGAAGCTGTCACGGGTAATTATGTGTGAACAGGTAGCCCTGCGTAGTGTCTACTGCCGCAGAAATACCTCTTAGAACGTCATTAATACTCACATTGATGGGCAAAAAGTCCACCAAGTCAGAAAAACCTGTGTCGAGATGTATTCGTACCGGTAAATTGGGGCTGAAATCACTAATTGACATACATTCTAATCTGCTTGCCACAATTTCTTGAAATATTCTCTTGATCGGATTGCGTCTTTGTGTGAGGTGAAGACCTCAAACGTGATTGTTCTGTCGTACTCAATTTCCTTGAGCCATCTGACCACTTTCTTGAAATCAATACAGCCTGCGCCTAGGGGTAGGTGTTCGTCAAGCTCTCCATGATTGTCATGGAGGTGTAGATGGACGAGCCTATCGTTGTAACGGGTCAAGTATGCTTTGATTCTACCCATCCCACCCTCAATGAACGCGTGCGCAATATCCAGATGACATTTCAGCAGGGGGACGCTGCTCATGACCGCTGAATAGCTACCGATCCCTCCTGTCCCGTAGTCAGCTGCAGGAACATTCTCCAGCATCAGGTCAACTTTCTTTGCTCGTCCAAAGTTGCAGAGTTCTCTCATTGCGTTGGAGAAATTATCAAGGAAAATCGTCCGTGATTCCTGAGTATCCCCCACCCTACCGAGCTTCCCGTAAAAGTGAAAGTTCAAGAGAGGGAGTTCGAGTTGTGTTGCGACTCGAATCATATCCTTCCCATCCTCAATCCAGCCGCGGCGTGCCTTCTCATGAGAGGAACCAAATTGGACCCAGTACGCAGTATGACCGAGAGCAAACATTCCATTTTCATCCAACAATTTCAAGATTAGTCTCTTTTGACGCTTCAAGATTCTTGGTGTCGCCAGAGGCTCTTCAATTCCAATCTCCGCGTAGTCAAACCCTAGTTTCTTGAATCTGACAATCTCTTCAGCAACTGGCATGATGGGATTGGTTAACAATCCGAATTTTGGCATCATTGCGCTCGTCTCTCAGTATCTCTTCTATGCCTTCATTATGGCGGTTCGACTAATAGTGGTCTATCGATATCAAGGTAGACTCAAGCGAGCTTGTTCCAAAATTGACTATTCGTTTTCGAGTGTGTGCGTACCACTAGACCCATACACACCGGCCAAGAAGGTGGCGACTTTGGGTACGTCGCCAACGCTGTGACAAGATTCTATGACCGTTCAGGAATAGTCGTTAGATCAACCTCAAGAGCGTTGAGCGTGATAGATGGCAGTGTCAGGGCGGCTGAAGTCCTGAAGGAGTATGATGAAGCAGCTCTTCGCTTACTTTGCTTTCGTCTTTGGTTTCTTCTTTGCTTTCGGCACAGATATCACGTGTAGACCGAAGGTCGCCATTGCGGGTTTAACACTTCCGACCGCCACGAAGTTCAGCCATATGTGCTGTAAATTGGGGGCGAAATGCCTCTCTCTGAAACTAGTTGTAGTATCAAAAATCAGTCAAGATTAGCCGATCAGCAAGAGGACTTGAACCTTTTTCGGTTCAAATCCTTCCAGCTCTGATCTCAAACGAGTTCGAATCCCTTTTTATCATACCGGTAAATGTGGTCCGCATCCATTCCCCAATCTCTGAGACTCAGACTGCAAATTATGGGGGTTCAAACGAGGGTGTAAAGCTACCTCCCCACAGGTTATGAGTATCATGAGGATAGCGATGTCGTATAGGTGGTTTCTCTACTCTAAACAGGATGAATAGTCGAGGGTAATTGGTTAACGCGCTTACCGACCAGGATTATTCATCAAACGATGGACATGGACACATTAATATGTAACGATAAACATAGATAGAGATCGAGTGAATAGTCATTGGTTACGTTTAAAGAAATGCGGTTTCAGGGAAAGAATAAGGATCTAGGTCAATTATCCCAGCGAATTTCTGAATATTTGCAAGGCGACGGATACAAGGTGCAATCTACAACAACGACCTCGGGGCCGATTATTCAGGCTCAAAAAGCAGGAATTCTTAGGGACATAATAACAGCGGAACGATGCTTCACAATCTCGCTCACGGGAGCCTCCAACGATTTCACAATCAAGATCGGTATTGGTAAGTGGGTCCAGAACATCGCTGTCGCCGCTGCAGAAGCAGCTCTATTATCGGTGTTGTTCTTAGCGGTTGATGTCCCAGAAATGCTGTGGACAGTTCATGTCGAGAACACGATTGCAAAGAGGATAACTGAAATAGTAGGCTAGAGTTGCGTCTTTCTCGCTCATCTAGCCCACTTAACGGCCACGCTGAGCCTTGGCGCCGTTAGGCACTGCCCGACCGACCACAAAGACTGCGAAAACAGTCTCAACAAGAAACAAGTTACCATGAAGGTGGCCTAATCATAAGGCTCACGCCCTTCATGTTTCCTTGAGTTTGGTGCTATTGACTAAACTGTACCGGCAAATTGGTTGAAATCCCCTGCCCCAACTCTGAAAATAGTTGTAATATCAAAAATCCGTCAAGATTAGCCAATCTGCAAGAGGACTTGAACCTTTTTCGGTTCAAATCCCTCCGGACCCGCCAATTCTCTTGGGCCCCTTAGGTTTGATCAGGTCGCAAGACATTACACGCTTCGTTTTTCGCTCAACCCTCAATTGATGGAAGATTCAATTCTGAAACGGTAGCTCTCAGCGAGTTCATGACAATGTTGAAATATTAACGGAAGGGAGCAACCTTGGATGTTCTTGTATTCTACGAAGGCTCTCGGCCTAGTAGTTCTAACTGTAATGGTTGTGTCTGTTATTGGTGTGAGTTCAGCGCTAGCAGCGGACGTGACTATCTCGAAGTTTCACCCGCTTCTTGCAAGCTACATTACAGGGAGAACGGATCCTAGCCTTCATGCTAATCGTGATTCGGTGTATGTTTTTGTCGCCCTTAGACAGGGCTACGGAATCTCAGCGCTTAACGGCCTTTTGTCTAGTGAGTATCCTCTCGGCCGAGCGAATTCTCCGTTCCTAGTGTACGGGGAAGTGAAAAGAAGCTCGCTACTCTCGCTCGGAGCGACGCCGGGAGTATCTCACATCTTCCCAGATGTGCGAATCGGTTTCGACAATATGAAGCCCGATCAGGAAGTATATGCTCAGAAGCTTGCAGCCGATATGTATCGGGTAAGGGAAATCGTTGGAGCAGACCGCGTGAACCAACTCGGAGTCACTGGCAAAGGAGTCACGATCGCCATCGTTGACACGGGTACAGATTTCACGATACCCGATCTTCAACAAGCAGTTGCTAGAGATAGTCTAGGCCGTGCTGTTTCCTTCGACCCGGACGGGCAGGGATTCGTGATAACCAGCCTCGTTGTTCACCGCACGGGAGATGTCTTGAAGACTTTACGCCTGTCAGTTGATGTCTGGAACGCCGCCAGCTATACTAGCGTTAGTACGGCGAGTCAAACCGTACAGGCCGTGAAGATAGGCTTCGATTATGGAGCGCCGAGTGTGGTCTCGAAATCGGGGAATTATCACTTCGGTATCCTTCGAGAAGCAGTTCAGGATGTGATCTCCAGCGTAACTGTTACTATCGATTTTCCAGTTGTCGTAGTGGATTCGGTAGCGCCGAATATCTATGATACCGTTGTGGTTGACATGTCAACGGCCTACTACAATTTCCTCAAGGTATATCAACAGCGATTGAACTTCGAGGGAGCGGATTCATTGGGTCTTGGTCTTGATTGGCCTGCACCGCGTGCATCCTGGAACGATCATAGCTTTGCAGATGAGACGCCACACCAAGTAGGTGGAAATGATCTCATCGCCTTCGACGCGAATGGCGACGGTGTCCCAGATTTCAGCGCGGGATTGCTGGCTTTCGGTATTGACCTGAGTGGGAGAACAGGGCGTTATTTCTCGCTTCTTCCTCCGATCGACAAGAATGGGAATTTCATTAACGTCTTCTTCGATTTCGAGAGCCACGGTTCAAACACCGCTGCAAACGCGGCCTCTCGTGGTGTGCTGAAACGTGACATCTACCAGAACGGCACGTTGATCACGCTACCTGGAATTGCTCCTGACGCGAGGGTGATGGGAGTGAAAGCGCTCTGGTTGGGTGAGGTAACCTTCGGGTGGTACTACGCCGCCGGGTTCGATTGGAACCCTGTAGACTTCACTTTCAAGTATACTGGAAATCATCGAGCAGACATTATCAGTAACAGCTGGGGAGACTCTAATTCTATTTGGGATTTTGGCTCAACGTTTGGTCCTGATTACATGAGCGAACTAGCGGACGCGTTCAGTCTTCCTCACTATCTGGATCCAGCTTATCCAGGCACTATTATGGTCATAGCCGCGGGCAACGGCGGCTTTGGATACGGAACGACAACATCTCCGGCCGCATCGACTCTTGCGATTATAGACGGGGCTTCTACAAGTTACGCCTATCGCGCTCAGCCCGCCCTATCAGTGAAAAGCGAAGTTTCGGGTACTTATGATGAAGTTGTGCCTTGGAGCGCTCGTGGTCCAACATCGTTAGGTGAACCTAAGCCAGACATTGTGGACGTGGGAGCGTTCGGTTTTACAAGTCAATATACGTTTAGTGGCTACGGCAACGGAACGAACGCTTACGATATTTTCGGCGGGACAAGTATGGCGACGCCAGTTACTGCAGGTGCTCTTGCGCTTCTGATTCAAGAATATCGAGATACCCACGGGGGCGAAACTCCAAGACCGGACTTGGCTAAATCAATACTGGCGAGCACAGCTCACGATCTCGACTACGATCCATTCACTCAAGGCTCCGGACGAGTGGACGTCTACGGTGCGGTCTCGGCAGCTTCGGAAGGAAAAGACCAAAGGTTACCCGGGAGGTTCTATTTGCAATCACCCATCACATGGGAGTCCTCCCGCACACTCATTGAAAATTCTTGGGCTTTGAATATTCAAAGAGAATTGCCCGATCAATCGATGGGGGCTGCCAACTGGTTCGCCGGTGTGGTGAGTCCAGGTAACACGGCCTCCGCTTTGTTCGACCTATCTCATGCGATGAACCCACAAGCTCAGTCTATCATGTTCCAACTGGTAGGCTCAAAAGAGTACCGTAATTCCACATCTGGCCCAGTATCCTGGTTGACAATGTCCAAAGTTGTAATTCCTCCTGGGACCGACCTAATGAAGGTGACATTACTCTACCGCTTTTCAGATTTCGCCAACTCTTCCACTTACGACATCAATAACCTACTTTATGCACAATTGTACAACGTAGCGCGCGACGGCTCCTTACAGAGGATATCGAATGGCGCTCCATCTAGTACGACCTCCGAACTGGTTGTTAGTAGACCTCTGGATAAGATCACAGGAACCCCGAAAGTGCGAATTCTGCTTCAGGGTAACGGTTCTGTCCCATTCGACATATCAGTACGCTTCTACCGAAGGGCTCCTTGGAACTGGATCACAAACCTTGCCGTCAACGGAAGCAAGCTCAATGCTTCCATCACAGTTCCAAACTCTGCTGCCCCAGGCGTTTATGCTGGGTTCATTCAGGTAGCAGCTGGAAATTTAGAGAGCCTTGTACCAGTATCAGTAGTAGTTCCCATAGTCGCGCCAGGACACTATGAAGGAGCAGCCGTCGGTACTCCCTACGATAATTATGGGGTATATGGCGCGTTCGACTGGAGCGCGCGCTACGAGTCAGGCGACTGGCGTACGTTTGCGGTGGTTGTGCCCGGCGGAGTTAGCGAGATCTATGTCAGCATCACGTGGTCTGATATCGATACGGATATTCAAGCGCACATCACAGCTCCCACAGGATACCTCATAGCCTCCTCGGAGTATCCTACAACACTAAATCTGGGCAACGGGAAGTTCGTGTGGAGCACAACTAATGGTGGGCCCGCGGAAGGCATTGCCGCGGGAGCCGTAGGGCCTGGCATATATCTGCTCGTGCTCCATGACACGCTTTATGGTGCGAACTCATACAACTATCATGAAACTTTCACGTTAGATGTCAATTTCCTGTGAGGCATCACTGGGATGAGAAAGAATCCTCTGACTGCGGCCTGTCTGTTGGTGATCATCCTCTCTTCAGGCATAACGTTCATTTTCCTAACATCTCCCCGTCCAGCTCCGGATGTAATTGTACTGAAGCCTTACGGTTCGCTTCAGGATGCTGTGCAAGGGCTTGTGAAGGGGGAGGTTGATCTTCTCCCCATTGACAAGATTGATTTACAAACTCTGAAGCCACTTCAGAACAATCCGCAAATTCAACTGGTCAGCATCCCAACCTTCGATTTCACGTACATCGGCCTCAATCAGAGGAATTGGCCTTTGAGCGACGTCAACCTGCGGAAGGCCATGCTCTACGGGTTTGATCGACATGCGGCTTTGAGCGAAGTGCTCGGTGGATATGGCGAGTCGCTGCACCCAGGGCTTCTTTCATCAGCGTATTCCGCCTCAGGATGGCCGGTCAACTTGGGTGATCCTTACAGCTACAATACTGCAAGCGCTAGGGCGCTTCTTGACAGCGAAGGGTTCAACGCGTCATCTTTCGGACGGTTCAGATTGGATCCCACGACCGGTCAGACATTGAGAACTATGGTCATCTACAGCCGGCTAGGCCAGCCCGCTGACGTTGCCGCGGCCGACCTATTTGCGAAGGAGATGCAGGCGATCGGTCTCCCTATCATCAGCCTACCCATGTCAGACCTCGACTTCAATTTGGCCATGCGCACATATACATTTGACATTTTCATCGATTCACAGGCTTCGGATTCAGCGCCAACTTGGCTTTTCAATCTATTCTATGGTCTAAACGATATTTATCCCATCCCTCTAGGAACAAATCTTTTCGGATACACTAACCCAGATTTTGACAGTTATCTGAGCGATTTCTTAGCACCAACAGACCAGCAAACTGCTCGGAACGCGGTCAACATTTGTCAGCAGATTCTCGCCAGCGATCTGCCTGTGCTACCTGTTTTCTCCAAAAGCTTCCTGATAGCAGCGAACAGCAGACTACCCGTGCGCTCTGTTGTTGGGAGTCTGGAGGATTCTGTGCGGACGACTGCGCTCGCCATAGTGCAGAATTCCACCTCCCCACTCCCCCTACGCATTGGCTTCACGTCGAAATTCAACAGCCTAGACCCAACCACGACTCCTAACCATGCAGATTGGATCGCCTTCAATCTTGTCACTGAACCATTAGTTAGCTATGATCAAAAGGGAATATTGAAACCGGATCTTGCTCAGCAATGGACGATTAGCGACGACTGGTACTTCATTACCCTCACCCTACGTCAGAATGCCCAGTTCTACAATGGCCAAACGATAACGCCCGACGACGTGGTAGCAACATTGAATTGGCTAATGAAGAATGTCAGGGCATCCTCTCCCCTCTTCCCGATAGTGAGTGAAATTGCGGTAGCCGAGGTTCAAAATCAGAAAGTACTAGTCACTCTATCAGTCCCTGACCCGTATGCAATTTATTCATTCACACATCTGTTTGCGTTACCGAAGAACAGACTGCCAGGTGATTCCTCATCGAGTGGTTTTCTGAGGAACCAAGTGCTAGTTGCATCTGGGCCGTTCAACCTTCGGGAGTTCACGCAGTCTGAGGGTGTATACCTGCAACGAAACGGCGCTTACTTCGGTCAATCAGTGCAAATTGAGAATATAGATGCCTTCGAGGGCGAGGGAGTGTTGCCGACAGGTTCAGTCCAGATTTCATCATCTCCTCTGAAGATTGGTGGACAGCCCATACAGAACGCAACCTTCAGAGTTTGCGTCTATGACAGGAACGATACCGCGATGGAGTGCAGCACCGGGACCTATGCGGGCAATGGAGCATATTCCGCCAGTTCGCGGATTGATTCAAGATTTCGGGCCGGACAATACCGCTTAGAAAGTTCACTATACGTCACATTGCCAACGGGCGTATTCATAATCGTAAACCAGGCCACCTTGACGCTAATTTCACTCCCACTGATTCTGCTGTTCATCTTAGTCGCACTGATATTGGCGATTGCTGTATTCAAACGGCAAGAACTTGCACTGCTACTGGGTATACGTAAGGCCAAGAGAAGAAGAGGTCCAAGGAGAAAGGCCGTACGCAGACGACGAAAGCTCAATCGCCGATCTGTTCGACGAGCACGTACAAGGACTTGACCCGTGTTCAGCGAGATAATATGCACTGGATAATGCATCAAGGTTATTTCGCTCTTGCCAAGCAGAACCAGACTCCTAGCTCTTGTCGCCTCCTTTTCGGCCGCAAATGCTGCACTTCGTGTCGGAACAGCATGGGGCCCACCCAACGTTAAACCGACAGCTTTCTTGGTAATAATCGCTGGCGTTATCGCTGGTCCGTTGCCAGGATTTGTCGTGGGTTGGCTTAGCATGACGATCAGTGATCTCGCCACTCCGCTAGGAGCCGGACCTTGGACGATTGAGACGTCGGCGGGAATGGCTATGGTGGGTTTGCTGGCAGGACTATTGTGGCATCGCCGTGACAAGATTAGTCGACACAAGATGGCAGTGGGAGGGTATCTTCTGACGATGTTGTTTGATCTTGGAACTGCCATCGTGGACGCCACGATCTACCATTACCCATTGTTGGCCGCAGTTCTAGGCATGTATGTACCATTCATTATGGGTGGTTTGAGCCCGTATCCATTCGGATTTGCCCACGAGCTGACTACCGCCGTGCTGTGCGCAACAATCGGGCCTTCCCTTGTCAGACAAATTCAAAGGATCTATCCGAAAGGGGCGAGCAATAGCCCATGAGGATTCAGGTCGAAGTTCGACTTTGAACTTTCGCGATTGACAAGCTGGGAACGATTGAGCACATCTACTCATCAAAAATGCGTGTCAAGCACTTGAAGGATTGAAGTCCATTAGAAACTGATTGTGCTGTGAATCCCGAACTTGCGTTTTTGCTTCCTCGGAAGTTTCAAATAGCATTTCACGCTCTCTCGCTAGAAGGGTTCTCAATCCCTCCCTAATGCGGATGGGAGGAAATACAAAAACTGCAAGGATCGTCTGCTGTCACTGGCTATTCAGAACGTGCCCTCTTCAAAGAAAAGACCGCGGCTGCACTAATCCTCGAAGACGGAACTGTCTTCAAAGGATATTCTTTTGGCGCAGGTCTCCCCGCGGAAGGTGAAGCCGTCTTCTCGACGTCAATGGTGGGTTATCCTGAGGCCCTAACTGATCCATCATACCGCGGACAGATTCTATGTCTCACATATCCGCTCGTCGGCAACTACGGAGTTCCAAGTTACGATGCGCTCGCTGACAATATCCCTATCAACTTCGAGTCCGACCGTATCCAAGTCCGCGGTTTAATAGTTCACGAGGTTTGTGACAAGCCAAGTCATTACCAAAGCGAACGCACTCTGGATGAATGGCTGCGGGACGAAGGCATCTCGGGCGTCTTCGGCGTGGACAGCAGAAGGCTCGCTCGCGTCCTACGAGAACGAGGAGTCATGCTCGCCCGAATCCAAATCGGAGAGATTGGAGACGGCATAGTTGCAGACAAGATTGCCAACCCGAATCTGGCCGACCTTGTTGGAGAAGTCTCAATCCGCGAGCCGATTATTTATCATCCTGAAAGGAAAAATCGAATCGGGCTAATTGATTGTGGGGTGAAGTTCAGCATTATCAGGAATCTGCTCAAACGGGAGGTGGGTGTGCAGCGCTTCCCATATGACGTGGCCGCCGAAGCAATAATTCGGGAAAAACTGGTTGGCGTCGTGGTAAGTAATGGTCCGGGGAACCCGAAACTGTGCAGCAAGACGATTCACACGGTCCAAAAGCTAATCGAAGCTAATGTTCCGGTTCTAGGGATTTGTCTTGGGACTCAATTAATAGCGCTAGCTGAAGGTGCGGACACTTACAAGATGAAGTATGGTCACCGCTCTCAAAACCAACCTGTACTCGATCTTGATACGGGAAGATGTTACATCACAACGCAAAATCACGGATACGCAGTTGACAAGGCGTCGCTCGAAACTTGTGGGTTGGGAGTTTGGTTTGTCAACGCTAACGATCGCTCCATTGAAGGCATTAGGCATCCGAAGAAGCCCTGTTGGGGGGTCCAATGGCACCCTGAAGCTTCGCCAGGACCAACTGACACCGAGTTCATCTTCGATTTCTATCTTAAGGAGGCGCTTAGACTTGCCAAAACATGAATGGATTCGAAAAACGCTGGTCCTTGGCAGTGGAGCGATCAAGATCGGCGAGGCAGCAGAGTTCGATTACAGTGGGTCTCAGTGTCTCAAAGCTCTGAGCGAGGAGGGCGTTGAATCTGTTCTTGTCAATCCCAACATTGCAACAATTCAGACTGATCCGCAGCCTGGGAGAACCATCTATCTTCTTCCCGTAACCGCCGACTACGTCGAAAAAGTCATTCGCAAGGAAAAGCCAGACAGTATATTGCTTGGGTTTGGTGGTCAGACTGCGCTTAACTGCGGCGTCGAACTGGCCAGGCGCGGAATTCTAGACAAGTACAAGGTCCGAGTTCTGGGGACACCGATCCGCACAATTCAAGAAACAGAGGATAGAGAACTCTTCAAGCAGGCCATGCTTCGCTCTGCGACGCCAGTCCCGGCCAGTGCTTCCACAAGTACTGTCGATGAGTGTTTAATCGCGGCGGAGCGGCTCGGGTATCCAGTGATTCTTCGGGTCGCATACGCCCTTGGTGGGAAAGGGTCCGCCGTCGTTTGGAACAAGGAACAGATGGCGAAAGCAGCGGAACCCGCGCTCGCCCAGAGCATCATCCGACAGGTCCTCGTTGAGGAATACCTGCATCACTGGAAAGAGATCGAGTACGAAGTCGTCCGAGATGAGGCGGACAACTGCATCACCGTCTGCAACATGGAAAATTTCGACCCAATGGGGATACACACCGGTGACTCGATCGTTGTCGCTCCCTCCCAGACATTGAACAACAGAGAGTACCACAAGCTGCGTGCTGCTTCAATAAACGCTATCCGAAATCTAGGTGTGATTGGTGAATGCAATATTCAGTGGGCGTTGGATCCGCGTAGCGATGAGATCAGAGCAATTGAAGTCAACGCTAGAATGTCCCGAAGTTCGGCGCTGGCGAGTAAGGCGACAGGCTATCCTCTCGCCTATATTGCAACTAAGCTGGCGATTGGTTACACACTTCCCGAACTGTGGAACAAGATCACCAACATCACAACCGCCTGTTTCGAACCGGCTCTAGACTACGTAGTTGTGAAAACTCCACGCTGGGATCTGGAAAAGTTCCGCAACATCGACCCACATATAGGCCCTCAAATGAAATCGGTGGGTGAAGTTATGGCCATTGGTCGAACGTTCGAGGAAGCGCTCCAGAAGGCAGTGAGGATGCTAGATATCGGGATGCTTGGCCTAGTGTGTAATCAAGAACAGCCAACTTATTCCAGAGAAGATCTCCAAGAGAGCCTGCGGCGCCCCACAGACGAACGTCTTCTAGTCATTGTTTCAGCGCTAAAGAATGGATTCACCATTGATGAAATCTATGAACTGACCGGAGTTGACCCTTGGTTTGTCAACAAGTTGAACAATGTGGTCAACGTCGAGCAAATGCTTCGACACAGCACCCTCGAAGATCAAGATTCAGCCGTGCTGGTGAGACGGGCGAAAGCTCTGGGTTTTTCCGACGATCAGATTGGGATTTGTTTCGGTACTGATGGACTCTCGATTAGGGGCTATAGAGCAAGAAATCGAATCAGCCCTGTTGTCAAGCAGATCGACACTCTAGCCGCTGAATGGCCTGCCAGAACAAACTACCTCTACGTAACTTACGGTGGAGAGGATGACGAGATCGAATTCCAACTCAGAAAAAAGATCATCGTTCTCGGCGCCGGGGTCTTCAGAATCGGATCAAGCGTCGAATTTGACTGGAGCGCAGTGAATGCGGTTCAGGCTCTGAAGCAAAACGGCATTGAAGAAACCATTATGATCAACTGCAATCCAGAGACTGTGTCGACCGACTACGACACCTGCGACAAGCTCTACTTTGAGGAGCTAACCCTTGAGAGAATCTTAGACATATACGAGAAAGAAATGCCTCAAGGAATTCTGGTGAGCGTGGGAGGGCAGATCGCAAACAACCTCGCACCGATACTGGTCAAGCAAGGCGTGCGAATCTTGGGGTCCAGCAGTCGGACTATTGATCGCGCCGAAGATCGCGCAAAGTTCAGCGCCCTGCTCGACCGGTTGAATATACCTCAACCAAGCTGGAGAAAGGCCACATCCTTCTCGGCCTGCAAGCGCTTCGCGAAGGAGTTTGGCTACCCCGTGTTGGTGAGGCCAAGTTACGTTCTCTCAGGCTCTGCAATGCGTGTCGCGGATAACGAGAAGCAGCTCGAATCGTATCTCCAGCTCGCCTTGAGTGTTTCCCAAGAACATCCCGTCGTCATCTCGAAGTTCGTTTCCGACGCACGGGAAGTTGAGGTGGACGGCGTCTGCGACGGATCGAACGTCTTGCTCAGCCCGGTAATGGAGCACATTGAGAACGCGGGAATCCACAGCGGGGATGCAACGATAAGCGTGCCTCCAAAGACGCTACCACAAAGTACTGTTGAGAGGGTACGTGATTACAGTAGAAAAATCGCTGTGGGACTTGGAATTCGCGGGCCTTTCAACATTCAATACCTAGTCAGAGGCGACGTGGTTTTCGTGATTGAATGCAACGCCCGGGCTTCCCGGTCGATGCCCTACGTCAGCAAGTCCACTGGAATTAATCTGATCAAGATCGCTATTCCAGTCATTCTTGGAAAGCAGAAATTGGCAGACACTACAGGAGATCGTGCGCCCGAGTTTCCATACTTCAGTGTAAAGGTGCCACAATTTAGCTTCGTGCGACTGACTGGGGCGGACCCTGTGTCAGGTGTAGAAATGCTGAGTACAGGTGAGGTTGCGTGCATTGGAAGAAACTTCTCGGATGCCTTCGCCAAAGCCATTGAGGCGACCGAGATCTCACTGCCGAAAAAAGGTGGGGTGCTAATTACTGTGGGAGGCAGAGAACTGAAGAACCGCATCATACCAATCTCACTAGCCCTGGCTTCCTTGGGTTTTGACATGTATGCGACTGAACATACGGCGATTGCACTTCACGAATCAGGGCTGAAGAGCGTGATTGCGCTCAACAAAATTGCTGAGAGTGAAAAGAAACCAAACATAGCTGATTATCTGGTGGACAAGAAGATCAACCTCGTCATCAATATTCCCGCTAATGGAAACGGTAGCATTAGCGAAACAATCCGAGAAGATGAATATGCCATCAGAAGATTAGCTGTGGAGCACAACATTCCCGTCGTCACCACCATAGAACTCGCATCGGCAATTGTAGAAGCTCTACAGTATCTTAAATCGGAGGAGCCCGAGATTCTTCCATTAACTGACTACGTCCACACAGGCGCGAATAGCGTCAATGCTTCTGGCCCTCAGTTGAAATTGAGAACCAAGTGAGGTCAACCTGTGAATTCGAATTTCTGCTCGGGGCCTCCAGCCGCAATCGTGTAGCTTATGTTCAATTTGACCGAGTCTTTTAGCATAGCACGCACCGAACAGTATTTCTCTTGTGAGAGGCGTATTGCCCGTTCAACAGCATTCCTTTTGATGCCCGCACCGGCTACTATGTATTCTAGATCAATCTTTTCGTAGTATCGCGGATCTTTCTCTAGTCGAGTGCCCCTCACCAATACCTCAAATCTGTCGACTTGTTGTCTCTGTCTACTTATAATCCATTGGATGTCCATAGCGGTGCACCCCGCGAGTGCCACTAAGAAAAGTTCCATGGGAGTGAAGGCTCGCCCCATCTCTTCGATTGCGTTTAGTTCCATTTTGCGACCTTGAGCAACTTCGACAGTGAACTTCAATCCATCACTCCATTGTAGCTTCGCCGATACTACCATCTGTTCCCACTCCTTCACTGCTCTAGTAGTCCGATCTAATGTGTGATGTAAGATTTTCAGGTTGGCTGAGAGATATTGTGTGGGGTCTTTGTGCAGCACCAGGAAATCGCGTTTAAACTTCGCTGCCGCCAGAATCCGGCGGTGCTTCAGTTGTCCTACTTCCTCAAGTGTAATATAGCCCCAAACAACAATTGTTACGTGGATCGAGACTCGACTGGTTTGAAAGCCAACCGTTGAGCCGTTCTGAAGATTAGCGGAGCATTTCGTAGGGCTGAAACTTTATTAGCGCCGGCCCGGGTGGTTCCTGGGAAAGTTTCGGGAAGGCTCGAATTAAGGGCTGGATGAATATTTTCTCGCCGGAGAGATAAGTAGGTTGAAGGATACCGAGAAGGAGAAGTCATACAACATTTTCGATCATCAAATAGTTCCAAAGCATGAGCTTCTTTCGAAGAAAGAGGCTGAGGAACTGATGAAGGAATTCCATATCCGGCCTCATCAGCTCCCTTACGTCATAACCAGCGATCCCGCAGCGTTGGCGCTTGGAGCGAAGATGGGTGATATTCTGCGGGTAACTCGCAAGAGTCCAACCGCAGGTGAAGTTGTCGTTTACCGTTATGTCGTTGATGGTTAATGTGATTTTATGGCAATAACAACAACCGCAACCGTAAGCCCACAGATCTGGGAACTGATCAAGCATTTCCTAGAGGAAAAAGGACTCGTTAGACAGCACGTAGACTCGTACAACGAGTTCATAGAGAGTGGATTGCAGGCGATAGTCGACGAGACCGGAGAGATTCCGATCGAGATTGAAGACTACCCGCTCAAGATCAAGCTTGGCAAGATAGAAATCGGAACACCGCGAGTAACCGAAGTTGATGGTTCTGAGCGACAGATATTTCCGACTGAAGCAAGAATTCGCAATTTGACTTATGCCGCGCCACTACATCTGGAGATGACTCCGGTCATCGGTGAAAGAGAGGGCCAAACTGAAATAGTGTATGTCGGGGACTTCCCGGTAATGCTACGGTCCAAGATTTGTCCACTCTCGCGGATGACTTCTGAAGAGCTGATCAGCATCGGCGAAGACCCGTTGGATCCTGGCGGTTATTTCATAGTTAACGGGGCCGAGAGAGTCGTTGTCGCGCTTGAAGATTTGGCGGCAAACAAGATACTCGTGGACAAAGAGCAAACAGGCGTGCACCCCACATACAAGGCGAAGATCTTCTCCACGACTGTGGGCTTCAGGGCACGTACAGAAGTCACGCTGAAGACGGATGGCGCGATGTATATCACGATGCCAGGTGTCCCGTCTGATGTCCCTCTTGTTGTTATGATGAAGGCGCTGGGCTACGATGAAGATTCAAAGATCGCTGAGATGATTTCCACAGAAGAGACACTGCAGGATTTGCTCGCCCCCACCTTCGAGAAATCCATCGGCGTAGTTACTCAAAGAGACGCGCTTCTCTACATCGGAAATAGGCTTGCACCGGGGCAGGTTGAAGATTACCGGCTGAAGAAGGCTGAAGCTTCTGTAGACAGGAATTTCCTCCCACACATTGGTCGTAATCCCGAGGACAGAAAAGAGAAGGCTGCATGCCTAGCAGAGGTTGGTGTTCGTGTAATCGAATTGAAGCTTGGGATGCGGGAACCGGACGACAAGGATCATTACGCTAACAAGCGTCTCAAACTCGCAGGTTCACTGCTGGCCGAGCTGTTTAGAATATCATTCAGGAACCTCATCCGTGACCTCAAGTACCAACTTGAGAGAATAACAATCCGCAGGCACGCTGAGCTTTCGATTAGCAACGCAATCCGTCCAGGGATAATCACTGAGCGAATTCAGCACGCTATTGCCACTGGAAATTGGGTTCGAGGCCGAGTTGGTGTTACCCAACTCCTCGACCGTACCAATTTCTCCTCCACTCTTAGTCATCTTCGAAGACTTCAATCTCCATTGAGCAGGAGCCAACCCAACCTCGAAGCCAGAGATCTTCACCCAACCCATTGGGGGAGACTTTGTCCAAGTGAAACCCCTGAAGGATCAAACTGCGGTCTTGTCAAGAACCTCGCTCTGAGCGCCGTCATCTCAATAGGGGTCGACTCCAGGGAATTTGTCTCTAAGTTGAGAAGAATGGGGGTCATCGGTGTTGACGAGGCTGATAGAAAACTACGGGAAATCGGCGCGAAAGTCTTCGTCGACGGCTTGATTGCCGGCTATGCCCGAGAAGCCGACAAGCTGGCCGCGGACCTCATCCGCATGCGAAGAAGCGGCGAGATAAGCTCAGAGGTCAACGTAGCGTACTCGCTATCACAAGTTCAGAACGGTCGTCCTGAACTCTATGTCCACTGTGATCAGGGACGGGTGTGAAGGCCGCTTGTAATAGTGGAGAACGGAAAGCCAAAGCTCGCGCGCGAACATGTCGAAGGCGTCCAACGTGGAGAGATGCGCTGGGAAGACCTCGTGGAAAGAGGCATAATCGAATACTTGGATGCCGACGAAGAAGAGAATGCCCTAATCGCAATATCTCCCAATCGAATCAGCGAAAAGACGACACACCTCGAAATCGCCCCATACACCATTCTGGGAATAGCCGCTTCTCTTATTCCATATCCGGAGAACAATCAGTCCCCAAGGAACGCGTACGAATCAGCAATGGCCAAACAGGCGCTAGGTGTCGCCTGTGTGAACTACGCCAACCGCGTTGACTCACGCGCTCATCTGCTTCACTACCCCCAAGTACCCGTTGTGAGAACTAAACCCATGGACATCATAAAANNGAGGCCAAAACTGCGTGGTGGCGCTTCTCTGTTATCAAGGCTACAATATGGAAGACGCAATCATAATCAACAAATCCTCAGTCGATAGAGGTCTCTTCCGATCAACATTCTACAGAGTATACGAGGGAGAATGCAGGCAGTACCTCGGAGGTCTTCGAGACAAGTTTGAGATGCCTGAAGCTGGCATTCGCGGATACAGAGGAGACAGGTACTACAGACTATTGGAAGAAGATGGTGTTATCTCGGTCGAATCAGATGTCACCGGCAATTCCGTGTTGATTGGAAGAACGAGCCCGCCGAGATTTCTGGAGGAATACAGAGAGTTTGAGGTGAAAGGTCCCACCAAACGTGACTCATCAGTTAGCATGCGCCCTTCAGAGGAGGGCATAGTGGACGCTGTTTTCCTGAGTGAATCAATCGAAGGGAATCGGTTGGTCAAAGTCCGTGTGCGGGACATACGAATACCGGAGCTTGGAGACAAGTTTGCGTCTCGGCATGGGCAGAAAGGGGTCATTGGGACCCTAATTCCTCATGAAAACATGCCGTTTACTGAACAAGGCATTATCCCTGACGTAATCATAAATCCGCACGCAATTCCGTCACGAATGACAATCGGACAGTTCGTGGAAGCAATTGGTGGCAAGGTAGCAAGTCTGAGGGGAGAACCTGTCGATGGGACTGCCTTCAGCAATGAGAAGCCAAACACGCTTCGCGAAATGCTTCTTGAATTGGGATTTCAAC
>PMBQ01000392.1:0-2739 GCA_003152955.1 Candidatus Bathyarchaeota archaeon | reverse complement strand
AGATTCGGAGAGATGGAACGTGACTGTCTGATCGGTCACGGAGCGTCGGCTTTGCTGAGGGATCGACTGCTCGAAGAATCAGACAAATACACCGTGATGATCTGCGAGACATGTGGACTACTCGCCTATCATGACGTGAAACAGAACAAGTATGTATGTCGCATCGACGGTGACAAGGCAGTAATCTCAACCGTTCAACTATCCTACGCATTCAAACTACTACTTCAAGAACTCATGGCGCTGGGAATAGCCCCACGCCTAGAAATATCGGAGCGTGCATAGAATGTCAGCNNCTAGATGAAGCAACAAAAGTAATCGGTAGCATCCACTTCACGCTGATTTCACCCAGCGAAATACGGAAGCTTTCAGCGGTTGAAATTCAAACCGCTGATACCTATGACGAGGATGGTGTTCCGATCGTTTCAGGATTAATGGATGGACGCCTCGGCACCTTGGAACCTCGACAGAAATGCAAAACCTGCGGAAACACAGCCTCCGCGTGTCCAGGACACTTCGGCCACATTGAACTCGCAGAGCCCGTCGTCCATGTAGCGTTTGCAAAGCTGATTCACAAGCTCCTTCAAGTTACCTGCCGCAACTGCGGCCGCATCCTGCTTTCCGCTGACAAGATCAAAACCTACAACGAGTTGATGCAGAAAGAGCAGAAACAGCTCAACGAGATTCCACCTACATTTTACGAAGCCGTCATGAAGGACGCCAAGAAGAGCCAGGAATGTCCACACTGCGGAGCTCGCCAATATCCGATCGAACATGGTAAACCTACTACTTTCCATGAAATGATCGACGGAGGCGCTTCGAGACTAAATCCCAGTCAAGTTCGAGAGAGACTTGAGCGCATACCCGACGATGACCTTAGACTGCTGGGCATGGAATCTACGGCAGCTCGGCCCGAATGGATGATTCTTCAGGTTCTCCCAGTTCCAGCGGTGACGGTTCGCCCATCCATTACTCTAGAGTCAGGAATCAGGTCCGAAGACGATCTTACTCACAAGCTAGTTGATATCATAAGAATCAACCAGAAACTGAAGGAAGCACTAGAGTCCGGAGTCCCTGTGAACATAATTCAAGAATTGCACGAGCTATTGCAGTATCACGTAACTACGTACTTTGATAACGAAGTCTCCGGTCTACCTCCGGCCCGACATAGATCTGGTCGCGCACTCAAAACCCTCAGTCAGCGATTGAAAGGTAAGGAAGGAAGATTCAGGGGCAACCTTTCAGGAAAGCGTGTAGACTTCTCCGCTCGCACTGTTATCTCTCCAGATCCGAACATCGACATCAATGAAGTCGGCGTTCCGATGGACGTAGCTCAGCGTCTCACAATTCCAGAGAGAGTGACGCCGTGGAATGTCGAAGAGTTGCAGAGTCTCATAAGAAATGGACCCGACCAATACCCAGGAGCGCTTTACATTGTCAGGCCAGACGGGCGAAGAGTTCGCCTTGAATTCGTTACAGAGCGCGAAAGCTTGGCGGAAGCAATTCAGCCAGGGTTCATCGTGGAACGCCACATCAGAGACGGTGATATTGTTCTCTTCAACAGACAGCCGTCCCTGCATCGGATGTCTATAATGGCGCATCGGGTTAGAGTTCTTCCGTACAAGACCTTCAGACTGAACCCCTGTGTTTGTCCGCCATACAACGCTGATTTCGACGGAGACGAGATGAACCTTCACGTTCCACAGGGAGAAGAAGCTAGAACTGAAGCAAAATTGCTAATGCAGGTACAGGATCAGATCCTCTCCCCACGCTACGGGGGACCAATCATCGGTGCCAAAACGGATCTGCTAACCTCCGCTTATCTTCTAACCCGAAAGTCGACCTATCTAACGAAGGAAGAGATCGGAAAATTGCTTGTCGCCGCTGCGTACATCGGAGAGATCCCTGTTCCAGAGATCAAGAGGCCAGTCGAACTATGGAGTGGGAAACAAATTATCAGTCTTTTTCTCCCGAAAGGTTTCAACTTTGTGGCTAAATCAAGCATGGTGACTCAGGAAGATGGTAGCTCGGTTGTCGTGAAAGATGGTAAGCTCATACAAGGGGTCATGGACAAGAACACAATANNCCATCGCATTGTCAAGGACAGTGGGTCGGAAATTGGTCGCAGCTTCTTGAATAGCTTGATCAAACTCCTAGACCGATTCATAACACTCAGGGGATTCTCTTATGGCATCGACGAACTCGACATCTCAGATGCCGTTCGAGACAAAATATCAAAAGCTATCAAGAGAGCGGAGGACCGAGTTCAGGACCTAATCGCGCAATACAAAGGAAAAACTCTCGAGAGGCTACCGGGTCGTTCAATGGAAGAATCCCTTGAATTGCGCATTATGGATGAACTCTCGAAAGCTCGCGACCAGGCAGGCGAGTTGGCTGAGCAGTACTTAATGACCCAGACCGATAACGCGGGAGTTATTATGACCAAGACTGGCGCTCGCGGTTCGATGCTCAATATTGCTCAGATGGTCGCTAGCGTTGGGCAGCAATCTATTCGCGGCCAGCGGATCAGGCGTGGTTACAGGGACCGGGCGCTCTCTTTCTTCGAGAAGGGTGATGTAGGTGCAGAGGCTCGAGGATTCGTATACGCTTCCTATCAAGAGGGTCTAAGCCCCATTGAGTTCTTCTTCCACTCTATGGGAGGAAGGGAAGGGCTCGTGGATACTGCAGTCAGAACGCAACAGAGCGGCTACATGCAACGCCGCCTCGTCAACGCACTTGAGC